>NZ_JASCOS010000029.1:0-33769 GCF_029959705.1 Stenotrophomonas sp. PS02297
GGCTTCAGCCGCGATGGGGCTTGCCCGACAAAGGGTTCGACCGGTAAAGCCCCATCGCGGCTGAAGCCGCTCCTACGGGGGCGTGTGGCGGTGCGTGCCGGAGGGCGCTCAGCCCTGTGCCGGCAGCGGATGCACCGCGCCGCACTGCATGCAGGTGCGGTGCTGCAGGGAGGAATGGAAACGGTCGAATACCCTGGGCAGGTCGGTCTCGATGTTGCCCAAGTGAAAGAACTCTTCGTACAGCTTGTGGTTGCACCGCTCGCAATGCCAGGCCACGCCGTCGAGTTCGTGCGGCAGGCGCTTGCGCTCGACCACCAGGCCGATGCCGCCCGGCGGACGCCGCGGCGAATGCGGTACCCGCGGCGGCAGCAGGAAGATCTCGCCGGCGCGGATCGGGATGTCGCGTACCGCGCCGTCCTCCTGCACCTTGAGCACCATCTCGCCCTCGAGCTGGTAGAACCACTCCGGGCCTTCGTCGTAATGGAAGTCGGTGCGCGCGTTGGGCCCGCCGACCACCATGACGATGAAGTCGCCGTTGTCGATCATCCTGTTGCCCACCGGCGGCCTGAGCAGGTGGCGGTTGTCCTCGATCCAGGCGTGCAGGTTGATCGGCGAGGCGAGCATGGTCGGTTCCGGTCGGGAATCAGTCGCGCCGGCCGTGGCGCGGAACGAAGGCCAGGGCGCTCTCGTAGGCCGGTTTCAGGTCTTCGGCCGCTCCCACGTCGATGCCCATCTCGCTGACGCGGCCGTCCTTGAGGCTGTAGACCCAGCCGTGCACCATGAGTTTCTGGCCGCGTGCCCAGGCGTCCTCGACGATGGTCGAGCGGCACAGGTTGGCGACCTGCTCGATGACGTTCAGCTCGCACAGGCGGGCATGCTTGAGCTCGTCGTCCTCGATCGCATCGAGGATCGCCGAGTGCTTCTGCGCCACGTCGCCGACATGGCGCAGCCAGTTGTCGGCCAGGCCGACGCGGGTATTGTGCAGGCAGGCGTGCACGCCGCCGCAGCCGTAGTGGCCGACGATCAGGATGTGCTTCACCTTCAGCTGGTCCACCGCGTACTGCACCACGCTCAGGCAGTTCAGGTCGCTGTGCGCCACCACGTTGGCGACGTTGCGGTGCACGAATACCTCGCCCGGGGCCATGCCGATGATCTGGTTGGCCGGCACGCGCGAGTCGGAGCAGCCGATCCACAGGTATTCCGGATGTTGCTGCTTGGCCAGCTGGTGGAAGAACTCGGGATCTTCCTTGGCGATCCGGTCCGCCCATTCGCGGTTGTTCTGCAGCAGCCTGCGGATGTCTTTCATTTGGGGTGTCCCTGACGTCGGTGGGGAGGAAGGCGCGGCCGGCGCGGCCGCGTCGTCGCGGGAAACGGGGGCGCTCAGTCGCCGGCGGTGGCCTGCCCGCGATGCCGGCGCATCCATTGCGCCAGTTCATGGGAAGCATGGCCGGGCAGGCGTTCCAGCGCGGCGATCACCGCCTGCTGGTTGGCGTCCGGATGGTTCTGACTGAGCTTCAGTTTGATCTGTACCTGTTCGACCTGGAAGCGGAAGCCGACGATGCCGCGCAACTGGCGGCGCTGCTCGTCGCGCTCCGGTTCGAAGCGCCAGGCCTGGCCGACGCCCGCCTCGAAGTGGTCGCTGAGTTCGCCGACCAGTGCGGCCAGCGCGTCTTCATCGTCGAAGGGCTCCAGGCGGCCGCGCAGCTCGGCGCTGGCATAGTTCCAGGTCGGCACGCGCGCGGCGCTGTCCTTGTCCGGATACCAGCTGGCCGACACATAACCGTGCGGGCCATCGACCAGCACCTTGGCGGCACCGGCCTGACGTGCCTGCGGGTTGGCCCGGGCCCAGTGGCCGAGCAGTTCGATGCGCTCGCCATCGCGCTGGTACAGCACCGGCAGCCGGGTCAGCTCGGGCAGGCCGTCGGCACCAGTGGTCAGCACCGTGACGAACGGATCGCGCTGCAGCAGGCGATCCAGCCACACCAGATCATGCTCGGCGAAGGCGCGCGGGGTGAACACCGGCCGCTCAGGCGCGCCCGCCCAGCGACTGCACCATGCGTCCGCGCAGGTCGGCGTCGTTGCCGGCCTGCGGCGGCCGCACTTCATGCAGCGAGAAGCCGCGCGCCAGCGCGTCCTCTTCGTCCAGCCCGTCCCAGGCGACGAATTCGGCGTCGAACAACTGCGCGCGCGCGGTGTCCTCGCTGTCGTAGCTCAGGGTGTTGCCGTCGCTGTCCAGCACCTCGGCGGTACCGGCCGGGCGCACGCGCAGGCGCGCCCAGACCAGGGTGGTGCCGAGGCTGGCCAGCCACCACTGGTCGGCGGAAGTATCGATGTCGTTCATTTCATTGCCAGGGAATAGAGCCAGAGCAGGCCGGCCATGCCCAGCCCGAACCAGATCACGCACAGCGCGATCCGGGCCGGGGTGGCCAGGCCACTGAGCGCGCGGTCGTCGAGCGCGTGGTAGCGGCCGCCGACCAGCCAGCGCAGGGCCTTGCCGTCGAGGAAGGCGAAGTCGCCGAAGCCGCCGGCCACCGCGGGATGGCGGTCGCGGACATGCACCAGGGTCAGCGGCCAGAAGATCAGGAACGCGCTGAACCCGGCGATAGCGACGCCGATGAAGCACAGGGCGAAGAACAGGGTCACCGGCGTGGCCTCCGTGTCACTGGGTCAGAATTCCGCCGAGCCCGGCGCGCGCGGGTAGGGGATGGCGTCGCGGATGTTGGACAGGCCGCAGACATAGACCACCAGGCGCTCGAAGCCGAGACCGAAGCCGGCGTGCGGCACCGAGCCGTAGCGGCGGAAATCGCGGTACCACTGGTAGTGCTCCGGATCCAGGCCGAACTGCGCCATGCGCGCGTCGAGGATGTCCAGGCGCTCCTCGCGCTGGCTGCCGCCGATGATCTCGCCGATGCCCGGGGCCAGCACGTCCATCGCCGCGACGGTCTTGCCGTCGTCGTTCAGGCGCATATAGAAGGCCTTGATGTGCTCGGGGTAGTTGGTCACCACCACCGGGCGGCCGACGTGCTCCTCGGTCAGCCAGCGCTCGTGTTCGGTCTGCAGGTCCAGGCCCCATTCCACCGGGTAGTCGAATTTCCTGCCGGACTTCTGCAGCAGGCTGACCGCATCGGTGTACTCGATGCGTTCGAACGGCGCGTTGACGAAGGTTTCCAGGCGGGTGATGGCATCCTTCTGCACGCGCTCGGCGATGAAGGCCATGTCGTCGGCGCGCTCGTCGAGCACCGCGCGGAACAGGTACTTGAGGAACTCCTCGGCTACGCGCGCATCTTCGGCCAGGTCGGCGAAGGCGATTTCCGGCTCCACCATCCAGAACTCGGCCAGGTGGCGGGTGGTGTGGCTGTTCTCGGCGCGGAAGGTCGGGCCGAAGGTATAGACCTTGCTCAGCGCCAGGCAGTAGGCCTCGACGTTGAGCTGGCCGGACACGGTCAGGAAGGTTTCCTTGCCGAAGAAGTCGCGGCTGAAGTCGATCCCGCCATCGCCGGTGCGCGGCAGGTTGGCCAGGTCCAGCGTGGAGACGCGGAACATCTGGCCGGCGCCTTCGGCGTCGGAGGTGGTGACGATCGGCGTGCTGATCCAGTAGAAGCCGTTCTCGTGGAAGTAACGGTGCACGGCCTTGGACAGGCAGTCGCGGATGCGGGTGACCGCGCCGAACAGGTTGGTGCGCGGGCGCAGGTGGGCCACTTCGCGCAGGAATTCCGGCGACATCGGCTTGGGCTGGATCGGATAGGTCAGCGGGTCCTCGACCCAGCCGACGATCTCCAGGCTCTCGCCCTGGATCTCGAAGCTCTGGCCCTTGCCCTGCGACTTGACCAGCTTGCCGCTGGCGATGACCGAGCAGCCCGGGGTCAGGCGCTTGACGTCCTCGAAGTTGGCCAGCGCATCGGTGGCCACGACCTGGATCGGGGCGAAGCCGGAGCCGTCGCTGACGTTGACGAAGGCCAGCCCATTGGAGGCACGGACCGTGCGAACCCAACCGCGAACCGTGACTTCTCCGCCTTCCGGGATCTTCCCGGCCAGGGCGTGCGCAACGCTGACCACCGTCATGACTTGAATCCTCTGCTGATCGACTCGATCTGTGAACATGGAATTCTAGCGGCTGCGCGGCCGGACAGGCGAGGAATCCGCCATCCGGGGCCGGTACAGCCGGCTTTTCCTATAATCGCCCCGCAATCCCCGGAGTCGCTCCCCCATGGCCATCCATCTCACTCCCGTCGCCTTCGCCCGCGTCCAGCGCTTCGTCGAACAGACTCCCGGCGCGCTGGGCCTGCGTTTCGGCGTGACCCGCACCGGCTGCTCGGGCTGGGGCCACATCACCGACCTGGCGCGCGAACAGCGCCAGGACGACACCGTGTTCGAGCAGGATGGCGTGCGCATCTTCGTCGACGCCGACAGCCTGGCGCTGGTGGACGGCACCGAAATCGACTTCGGCAAGCAGGGCCTGAGCGAGACCTTCACCTTCAGGAACCCGAACGCCACCGCCGAGTGCGGGTGCGGCGAGAGCTTCACCACGGACGAAACCCACCGCTGAGGCGCAGCGGCACGGCGCTGGCCGATGCCGCGCCAGGCGGTTCACTGGCAGCAGGCCAGCGACCGCGCGGCGTGGCGGCGCTCCAGCCAGGTCGCCGCGACCCACAGCAGCAGGCCGATCGCGGCGGTAGCCGCGCCGACATAACCGGTGGAGGCGTGGCCGTAGCCGGCGCCGATCGCCATGCCGCCGAGCCACGGGCCGAGCGCGTTGGCGGTGTTGAAGGCGGCATGGTTGGAGGCCGCGGCCAGGGTCTGCGCCTCGCCGGCCGCGTCCATCAGCCGGGTCTGCAGGGCAACGGCGAGCGCGCCCATGGTGCCGACCGCGATGATCGCCGGGGCCACCGCCCAGGCCGAACCGGCGGCCAGCGGGAACAGCAGCAGGACCAGGATCGACCACGCCAGCAGCACGCCGGCGGCGCGGAACTGCAGGCGGTCGACCAGCCAGCCGCCGGCCACGTTGCCGATGATCGCGCCCACGCCGAACAGGCCCACCGCCACCGGCATCCAGCGCTCGTCCACGCCGGTGACGCCGACCAGGGTCGGCGCCAGGTAGGTGAACACACAGAACATGCCGGCGAAACCGATCGCCCCGATCGCCAGTGCCAGCCATACCTGCGGGCGGTTGAAGGCGCGCAGTTCGCGCATCGGGGTGGTGCGGACCTCGTCCGGGTCCGGGCGGAGATGGCGCGCGAGCATCGCCATGGTGACCAGCGCCAGCAGGCTGACCAGGGCGAATGCGATGCGCCAGACGAACTGCTGGCCGAGCCAGGTGGTCAGCGGGTTGCCGACCAGGATGGCGATGGACAGGCCCAGCAGCACCCGCGAGACCGCCGCGCCGCGCTGCTCCGGCGGGCTGATCGAGGCGGCCACCAGCATCGCCACGCCGAAGTAGGCGCCATGCGGCAGGCCGGCCACGAAGCGGGCCAGCAGCATGCCTGCGTAGTTGGGCGCCAGTGCGCTGGCCAGGTTGCCGGCGGCATAGAAGCCCATCAGCAAGAGCAGCAGGGTGCGGCGGCCGACGCCGGCGCCGGCGAAGGCCAGCAGTGGCGCGCCGACCACTACGCCGATGGCGTAGGCACTGATCAGGTGGCCCACCTGGGCCTCGCTGATCGCCAGCCCGCGGCTGATTTCCAGCATCAGCCCCATGCTGGCGAACTCGCTGGTCCCGATGGCGAAGCCGCCCAGGGACAGGGCCAGCAGGATGAGGGCGCGTTGCCGCGGGTTCAGCCTCGCGGCCAGGGAAGAGGGGGAGGGCACGACGTATCCGGGATCGGCGGGGATGCGGCTGCCAATTGTACTGCTGCGGTGCAGCAATGGATTTGCCGGAGCCGGTGCGCCGGGCAAACGCCGTGCCCGGGTCCGGATCGGGCATGGGCAGGGCAGACTTGTCCGGAGCGCGTGCGCAGTGGATAATGCGCGGCTCCCTGCGCTCCTCGTGCAGGGATCCTTGCCCCACCGCGTTCCATGCCGGGGGGCTGTCCGGCCCGAGAGGGCTACATCCGAAAGGTAGAAAAACATGAGTCGTCATTACGAAGTCGTGTTCCTGGTCCACCCGGACCAGAGCGAGCAGGTCCCGGCCATGGTCGAGCGCTACAAGGCGCTGGTCGAGAACGGCAACGGCAAGATCCACCGTCTGGAAGACTGGGGCCGCCGCCAGCTGGCCTATCCGATCCAGAACCTGGTCAAGGCCCACTATGTTCTGATGAACATCGAAGCCGACCAGTCGGTGCTGAACGAACTGACCGAAAGCTTCCGCTTCAACGACGCCGTGCTGCGCAACCTGGTCATCAAGCGTGACGAGGCCGACACCGAGCAGTCGCTGATCATGAAGAGCAAGGACGAGAAGGGCGACAAGCCCGAGCGTGGCGAGCGCCGTCGTCGTGACGACGAAGAAGCTGCCAATTCCAACAATGAAGAAGCCGGCGACGACGCCGCCTCTGCCGAATAAGGAGTCAGCTCATGTCCAAGTTCTTCCGTCGCCGCAAGTTCTGCAAGTTCACGGCCGAAGGTGTGAAGGAGATCGACTACAAGGATCTCAACACCCTGCGCCAGTACCTGACCGAGAACGGCAAGATCGTGCCGAGCCGCGTCACCGGTACCAAGTCCAAGTACCAGCGCCAGCTGTCCACGGCGGTCAAGCGCGCCCGTTTCCTGGCGCTGATCCCGTACACGGACAACCACGACGTCTGATACGTCTACCCCGTCCATTCGGACAGCAAGCGTTGCGGTGCGCCTGAAGGGGCATCGCTAACGAATAACGGAGCAAGAAAATGAAGCTGATTCTTCTGCAGAAGGTGACCAACCTGGGCAACCTGGGTGACCTGGTCGACGTGAAGCCGGGCTACGGCCGCAACTTCCTGGTCCCGCACGGCAAGGCCGTGCCGGCCACCGAAGCCAACGTCGCCGCCTTCGAAGCCAAGCGCGCCGACTATGAAGCCAAGGCCAAGGCCTCGCACGACGACGCCGAAGCCCGCGCCGCCAAGTTCGCCGATGCCAGCGTCACCATCGGCGCCCACGCGTCGACCGAAGGCAAGCTGTACGGCTCGGTCGGCCCGCGCGACATCGCCGAGGCCTTCACCGCCGCCGGCCTGCCGCTGGAAAAGAGCGAAGTCATCCTCGGCGAAGGCGCCTTCCGCGCTGTCGGCGAATACGACGTCGTCATCAAGCTGCACGCCGACGTGGAAACCACCGTCAAGGTCATCGTCGAAGCCGACGCCTGATCCCTGCGGTTCAAGCTGTATCCGGAACGGGCGCCGCAAGGCGCCCGTTCTTTTTTCCTTCCGGGTCGAAGCGTGCTGCCCGCCAGCGATGGGAGCGTGCGCCTGGCGCGTGGCGCGCTGCGCTGAAGTTCCGTACGGCCATGTGCCGCGGGCTTCGCATGCGCCATCATCCCAGCCTCCTCTCCCGGGGCCGGGAGCGTGTCCCGGTGCCGGCGCCCCGGCGGGAGAGGGGCTTATACTCCCTGCGGATTGCGGTCCACCCACTCCCGATTCCCGGAAAACCACGGTGCCGCCCCCTCGGCCCGGCACTGGAACCTCCCGCCTCATGCGTCTATCCACGATCAAGCTGTCCGGTTTCAAGTCGTTCGTCGATCCCACGACGCTGCACCTGCCGACCAACATGACCGGCGTGGTCGGGCCCAACGGCTGCGGCAAGTCCAACATCATCGATGCGGTGCGCTGGGTGATGGGCGAGAGCTCGGCCAGCCGCCTGCGCGGCGATTCGCTGACCGACGTGATCTTCTCCGGCTCGTCCGGGCGCAAGCCGGTGTCGCAGGCCACGGTCGAGCTGATCTTCGACAACACCGACCACACCATCGCCGGCGAGTACGCCGCGTTCAACGAAATATCGGTCAAGCGCCTGGTCAGCCGCGACGGCAGCAGCAACTATTACCTCAACGGCACCAAGTGCCGGCGCCGCGACATCACCGACCTGTTCCTCGGTACCGGCCTGGGCCCGCGCAGCTACTCGATCATCGAGCAGGGCATGATCAGCCAGATCATCGAGGCGCGCCCGGAAGACCTGCGCGTCTACCTGGAAGAGGCGGCCGGCATCTCCAAGTACAAGGAGCGCCGCAAGGAGACCGAGACCCGCATCCGCCACACCCGCGAGAACCTGGACCGGCTCAACGACCTGCGCGAGGAAATCGGCAAGCAGCTTGAGCACCTGCGCCGGCAGGCGCGTCAGGCCGAGCAGTACCAGGCCCTGCAGGAAGAGCGCCGGGTCAAGGACGCCGAATGGAAGGCGCTGGAATACCGTGGGCTGGATACCCGCCTGGGCGGCCTGCGCGAGGCATTGGCGCGCGAGGAAACCAAGCTGCAGCAGCTGATCGCCGAACAGCGCGAAGCCGAGAGCCGCATCGAGACCGGCCGCATGCGCCGCGAGGAAGCGGCCGAGACGCTGGCCCGCGCGCAGGCCGACGTCTACCAGGTCGGCAGCACGCTGGCCCGGCTGGAGCAGCAGATCCAGCACCAGCGCGAGATGGCGCAGCGCCTGCACAAGGCGCGCGACGAGACCCGCCAGGCCCTGGCCGAACTGGGCCAGCACATCAGCGGCGACGAAGCGCGGCTGATGGTGCTGCGCGAGGCGGTGGCGGACGCCGAGCCGCAGCTGGAACAGCAGCAGGAAGAGAACGAATTCCGCCAGGAAGGGCTGCGTGAAGCCGAGGCCGCGCTGCACGACTGGCAGCAGCGCTGGGAGGCGCACAACCGCAATACCTCCGAAGCCACCCGTTCGGGCGAAGTGGAGCGCACCCGCGTCGATTATCTGGACCGCCAGATCCTGGAAGCCGACCGCCGCCGCGAGGCGCTGGCGGCCGAGCGCGCCGGTCTCGACGTGGAAGCGCTGGCCGAGGCATTCGAGCAGCTGCAGCTGCAGCACGAGTCGCAGGCCGCGGCGCTGGACGAGCTGAACGAACAGGTGGAACTGCGCAAGGAAAGCGCGGCGACGCTGCAGGAACGGCAGCGCACCAGCCAGGCCGAGCTGGCCGAAGTGCGCAAGCAGGCGCAGGCCGCACGCGGCCGTCTGTCCTCGCTGGAAACCCTGCAGCAGGCCGCGCTGGGCCAGGAGCAGGGCGCCGCGGTGGCCTGGCTGAAGGCGCGCGGGCTGGATTCGGCGGCGCGCGTCGGCGAGCGCATCACGGTGGAAAGCGGCTGGGAAAACGCGGTGGAAAGCGCGTTGGGCCAGCTGATCGAAGGCGTGCTGGTCGATGCGCCCGAAACCCTGGTCGATGCGCTGGGCGAACTCGGCGAGGGCCGCATCGCGCTGGTGGCCGATGCCGAAGGCAGCGCCGATTTCGCGCCGACTTCGCTGGCCGCGCGCGTGCAGGGGCCGCTGGCGATCCGTCGCCTGCTGGCGCGCCTGCATGGCGCCGAGGACCTGGCCGCCGCACGCGAGCTGCAGCGCCAGCTGGATGGCGGCGATTCGATCATCACCCGCAACGGCGAGCGCCTGGGCGAGGGCTGGCTTCGGGTGTCGCGGCAGGGCGCGGCCAAGCAGGGTGCGCTGCTGCGCGAGCGCGAGATCGTCACCCTGCGCGAGCAGATCGAAGGCCTGCAGGAGCGCGAGAGCGAGCTGGAGCGCCAGCTCGGCACGTTCCGTGAACAACTGCTGGCCGCCGAGCAGCAGCGCGAGGAAGCGCAGCGGGCGCTGTACCAGGCCCACCGCGGCGCTTCGGAACTGGCCGGGCAGCTGCAGAGCCAGCGCGGCCGGCTGGAATCGGCGCGCACCCGCATCGAGCGCATCGAAGGCGAGCTCGCGCAGTTGCTCGAAGCGCTGGACGACAGTCGCGAGCAGGCCGGCGAGGCGCGGGTGCGGCTGGAGGACGCCGTGTCCAGCATGGGCGACCTGGAAACCACGCGGCAGGCGCTGGAAGGCGAGCGCCGCCAGTTGACCGAGGCCCGCGACCTGGCGCGCGATGCGGCGCGCAACGTGCGCGACGGCATGCACGCGCTGGCGCTGACCCTGGAATCGCAGCGCGCGCAGATCGCCTCGCTGTCGCAGGCGCTGGAACGCATGAGCACCCAGCGCGGGCAGCTGGATTCGCGCCTGGGCGAGCTGCATTCGCAGCTGGACCAGGGCGACACGCCGGTGCAGGCGCTGGAGGCCGAGCACCAGAACACTCTCGGCGAGCGCGTGCGCGTGGACCGCGTGCTGGCCGAGGCGCGCGCGCAGCTGGACGGCATCGATGCCGAACTGCGCACGTTGGAGCAGACCCGCCACCAGCGCGACGAACAGGCGCTGGCGCAGCGCGAACGCATTTCCCAGCGCAAGCTCGACCAGCAGGCGCTGGTGCTCAGCGCCGAGCAGCTGCAGGCGGCCGTGGAGAAGGCCGGCTTCGTGCTGGAGGACGTGGTCAACACCCTGCCCGAGGAGGCGCGCATCGGCGAGTGGGAGCAGGCGGTGCAGCAGATCGACGCGCGCATGCGCCGGCTGGAGCCGGTCAACCTCGCCGCCATCCACGAATACGGCGAGGCCTCGCAGCGTTCGGAGTACCTGGAATCGCAGAACGTGGACCTGACCACCGCGCTGGAAACGCTGGAAGAAGCGATCCGCAAGATCGACCGCGAAACCCGTGGCCGCTTCAAGGACACCTTCGACCGCGTCAATGCCGGCGTGCAGGCCTTGTACCCGCGCCTGTTCGGCGGCGGCCACGCCTACCTGGAACTGACCGGCGAGGACCTGCTCGACACCGGCGTGACCATCATGGCGCGCCCGCCGGGCAAGCGCGTGTCCAGCATCTCGCTGCTGTCCGGCGGCGAGAAGGCGATGACCGCGGTGGCGCTGGTGTTCGCCATCTTCCAGCTCAACCCGGCGCCGTTCTGCCTGCTCGACGAGGTGGACGCACCGCTGGACGAGGCCAACGTCGGCCGCCTGGCCAACATGGTCAAGGAAATGAGCGAAAAAGTGCAGTTCCTGTTCGTCAGCCACAACAAGGCGACGATGGAGGCCGCGCACCAGCTCTCGGGCGTGACCATGCGCGAGCCGGGCGTCAGCCGCCTGGTCAGCGTGGATCTGGAGGAAGCCGCGCGTTTGGCGGGCGCGGCCTGACGTGCCATTCTTTATCGACCTGAACACGTTGACCGGAGAACCCACTGCATGTCCGACATGGCTCTGTTGCGCATCGGCATCCTGGCCGCCGGAGTGCTGCTGATCGCGGCGATCTTCCTGTTCGGACGGCCGAAGAAGCCGGCGCAGGGCAAGCGCCGCGAGCCGGCCGAAAGCGGCGAGCGGCCGCGGCGCGAGCCGGTGCTGGGCGCGGAGGGTGAGGGCATCGAAGCGCCGGCCGATACCGATGTCGGCGCCGAAGCGGCCCAGCAGGAACTGGGATTGCCGGAGGTGGAAGCGGCAGGCAGTGAACTGGGCAAGCGCGCCAATCAGGATTTCGACAAGATCGTCTCGCTGTACGTGGCCGCGCGCGCGGGCCTGTCGCTGCGCGGCGAGGACATCGTGGTCGCCGCCGAGAAGACCGGCCTGGTGTTCGGCTACATGAATGTCTTCCACCGCCTGGTCGAGGGCCACCCCGAGCGCGGGCCGATCTTCAGCATGGCCAGCATCATGAAGCCGGGCAGCTTCGACATGGCCCACATCCGCGAGATGGAAACCCCTGCCATCGCCTTCTTCCTGACCCTGCCGGCGCCGATGACCGCACTCGACGCCTGGGAAAAAATGCTGCCCACCGTGCAGCGCATGGCCGAACTGCTGGACGGCGTGGTGCTGGACGACAGCCGCAACGCGCTGGGCCGGCAGCGCATCGCCCACATCCGCGACGAACTGCGCGCCTACGACCGCCAGCACCAGGCGCCGCCGCTGACCAAACCGCCGCGCTGGTAACTTTCCGCTTCGCCGGTAAATCCCCGCCGGGCGCTGCCCGGCGCTGCAGAACACAGCCGCCATGTAGAGCGGGGCAACGCCCCGCTGTGGCCTCATCGGCAAATCCGCACCGGGCGCTGCCCGGCGCTACAGAACACAGCCGCCATGTAGAGCGGGGCAACGCCCCGCTGTGGCCTCATCGGCAAATCCCCACCGGGCGCTGCCCGGCGCTACAGAACGCAGCCGCCATGTAGAGCGGGGCAACGCCCCGCTATGGCCTCACCGGCAAATCCCCGCCGGGCGCTGCCCGGCGCTACAGAACACAGCCGCCACGTAGAGCGGGGCAACGCCCCGCTATGGCCTCACCGGCAAATCCCCGCCGGGCGCCGCCCGGCGCTACAGAACGCAGCCACCATGTAGAGCGGGGCAACGCCCCGCTGTGGCCTCACCGGCAAATCCCCGCCGCACGCGGCGAAGCACCGTGACCCTGCAGAGCTGGACAGCGTCCTGCCAGGCATTGCCGGGCGAGCGCCCCCCAATGCAGGTCGGCGCCCGCGCATTCGCCATCGCATCGCGCGACGCATGCACCCGCGCGGGTAAAATCGGCGCATGACTTCCGACGCCACCGCCCGCCAGCGCATCGCCGAGCTCCGCCAGCAGCTGGCCATGGCCGCACAGGCCTACCACGAGCGCGACGAGCAGCTGATTCCCGACGCCGACTACGATCGGCTGATGCGCGAGCTGGAGGCGCTGGAAGCGGCGCATCCGCAGCTGGACAACGCCGATTCGCCCAGCCACCAGGTCGGCGGCAGGCCGTCCTCGCGCTTCGCCGAAGTGGTGCACGCCCTGCCGATGCTGTCGCTGGGCAATGCCTTCAGCGACGAGGAAGTGCGCGACTTCGTGCGCCGCATCGATGAGCGCCTGCACCGCAGCCAGCTGTTGTTCTCGGCCGAGCCCAAGCTCGACGGCCTGGCGATCAGCCTGCGCTATGAGGATGGCGCGTTCGTGCAGGGCGCGACCCGCGGCGACGGCACCACCGGCGAGGACGTCACCGCCAACCTGCGTCAGATCCGGGTGATTCCGGCCCGGCTCGATGGCGAAGGCTGGCCGGCAGTGCTGGAGGTGCGCGGCGAGGTCTACATGCCGCGCGCCGATTTCGAGAAATACAACGAGCAGGCGCGCCTGCATGGCGGCAAGGTGCTGGCCAATCCGCGCAACGGCGCGGCCGGCTCGCTGCGCCAGCTCGATCCGAAGGTCAGCGCGCAGCGGCCGTTGAGCTTCTATGCCTACGGCACCGGCGAGGTCGACGGCGGCGAACTGCCGGCCACGCATTCGGCGACGCTGGCACGGCTGGCGCAGTGGGGCTTCCCGGTCAGCGACCTGTGCCGCGTGGTCGAGGGCGCCGACGGCCTGCTCGATTACTACCGCGAGATCGGCGCGCGCCGCGACGGGCTGGCGTTCGATATCGACGGCGTGGTCTACAAGCTCGACGACCGCGACGGCCAGCGCGAGATGGGCTTCGTCGCCCGCGCGCCGCGCTGGGCCATCGCCCACAAGTTCCCGGCGCAGGAGCAGACCACCACGGTGGAGGCGATCGAGATCCAGATCGGCCGCACCGGCGCGGCCACGCCGGTGGCGCGCCTGCAGCCGGTGCAGGTGGCCGGGGTGACCGTCACCAACGCCACCCTGCACAACGCCGAC
Source organism: Stenotrophomonas sp. PS02297 (assembly GCF_029959705.1). Lineage (NCBI taxonomy): Bacteria > Pseudomonadati > Pseudomonadota > Gammaproteobacteria > Lysobacterales > Lysobacteraceae > Stenotrophomonas > Stenotrophomonas sp. PS02297. Next base: position 13,558 of record NZ_JASCOS010000029.1, read on the forward strand.
CAGATCGCCCGGCTGGACGTGCGCGTGGGCGATACGGTGATCGTGCGCCGCGCCGGCGACGTGATCCCCGAAGTGGTCAGTGTCATCGCCGAGCGCCGCCCGCAGGGGGCGACGCCGTGGACGATGCCGGCGGCCTGCCCGGTGTGCGGCGCCGAGATCGTGCGCGAGGAGGGCGCGGCGGTATGGCGGTGTTCGGGCGAGCTGAGCTGCCCGGCGCAGCGCAAGGAGGCCATCGCCCATTTCGCCTCGCGACGCGCGATGGACATCGATGGGCTCGGCGACCGGTACATCGAGACCCTGGTGGATGCCGGCATCGTCCGCGGCGTCGCCGACCTGTACCGGCTCACCCGCGACCAGCTGCTGCACCTGAAACTGGTGCTCGACGCCGACGATTCCTCCGCGCTGGCCACCAGTCTCAAGCCGCACCTGCCGGCCGAGGGCAGTGGCGCGGTGCTCAATGCCGTGCTCAGGCTAGATGGCGAAGGCGGCACTTGGCGCGCGCAGGCGCTGGCATTGCCGGTGGCCTTCGAATGGAACACGAAGAAAATCGCCACCCGCTGGGCCGACAACCTGATCGCCGCCATCGACGCCAGCCGCGATGCCACGCTGGAGCGGCTGCTGTTCGCGCTGGGCATCGAGCATGTCGGCGAGAGCACCGCCAAGGCGCTGGCGCAGTGGTTCGGCGACCTGGAGCTGATCCGCCAGCTGCCGTGGCCGCTGTTCAAGCGCGTGCCTGACATCGGCGGCGAGGTGGCGCGCTCGCTCGGTCACTTCTTCGAGCAGGAAGGCAACCAGCAGGCCATCGATGCGCTGCTGCAGCTCGGGCAGGTGCGCATCCGCGACACCCGCCTGCCATCGGCGCGGCTGCGCGAAGGGCTGGACTTGGCGCAGTTGCTGGTCGATGCCGAGATTCCCGGCATCACCCGGCTGCGCGCGGAGAAACTGGTGGCCGCGCTGCCGTCCGCGCAGCAGATCCTCGATGCCGAGCCGGGGCACTTCATCGCCGCCGGTCTGCCGGAGGACACCGCGCGCGGACTGGTGCAGTGGCTGGAAGGCGAGAATCACGGCCAGTTGCTGCTCAAGGGCGAGGCGCAGATGCAGCGCCTGCTGGAACTGGCGCCGGAAGCCAGCGCGCAGCCGGCCGGGCCGCTGGATGGCCAGACCGTGGTGCTGACCGGCACGCTTTCGCTGCTGACCCGCGACGCCGCAAAGGCGCGGCTGGAAGCGCTGGGCGCCAAGGTCGCCGGCAGCGTGTCGAAGAAGACCGCCTTCGTGGTCGCCGGCAGCGAAGCCGGCTCCAAGCTGGACAAGGCCAACGAACTGGGCGTGGAGGTGTGGGACGAACCGCGCCTGCTCGCCTTCCTCACCGGACACGGACAACAACCATGAACCTGCGCTTCCGCCTCGCCGCACCCGAGGATTTCCCACGCCTGATCGCCATGGTGCGCGCCTTCTATGCGGAGGATCAGATCGCCTTTGATCCGGCACTGGTCGAGCCCGGCCTGCGCACGCTCCTGGCCGATCCGGCCTGCGGGGCGGTGCTGCTGCTGGAAGGCGACGATGTGGCCGAAGCCGGCTACATCACCCTGGGCTGGTGTTTCAGCGTGGAGCAGGGCGGCCGCTTCGTGCTGTTGGACGAGCTCTATCTGGCCCCGGCCGCGCGTGGCCGCGGCTGGGGCCGGCAGGCGCTGGCGCTGGCCCGCGACTGGGCGATCGTCGAGGGCGCCAGCGTCATGCGGCTGGAAGTGAACCACCACAACGCCCGGGCCAAGGCGCTGTACCTGTCGGCCGGCTACCGCGACGACGAGCGCGACATCCTGACCCTGCCGCTGGCCGCCACGCCGAAGGGCCTGCATCCATGAAAGAACGGCAGGACAGCCGTTATTCACGGCGAAGCCGCCCGAAGGGTGGCGCACGGCCGTTTCCTGCTCCTGCAGAACCGGCATTCCCGCCATCCATGGCGGTCGGGTGTGCGCCATGATCGAGGCCCTGCGCCGGCGCGCGCGCCTGAATGCCCTGATCCGCGATTTCTTCGCCCGCCGCGATGTGCTGGAAGTGGAGACGCCGATCATGTCGGCGGCCGGCAACACCGAGCCGAACATCGACGGCTTCCAGACCCGCTTCAGCGGCCATGTCGATGCCGGCTCGCCGGTGCGCTGGCTGCGCACTTCGCCCGAGTATCCGCTCAAGCGCCTGCTCGCCGCCGGTGTCGGCGACTGCTACGAACTGGGCCGGGTATTCCGCAACGGCGAGGCCGGCGGCCGCCACAACCCCGAGTTCACCATGCTCGAGTGGTACCGCGTCGGCTGGGATCACCATCGTCTGATCGATGAAACGGTGGAACTGGTGCGCGCGGCGCTGGCGATGGTCGGCCGCGAAGCCGCGCTGCAGGTGCTGGCCTATCGCGAACTGTTCATCGACGCGGTGAGCGTGGATCCGTTCGCAGCCGACGAAGCGCAGCTGCGCGCGCCGCTGGCCGGCATCGGCATCAATCCCGAAGGTCTCACCCGCGACGACTGGCTGGACCTGCTGATGACCCATCGCATCCAGCCGCACTTCCCGGATGACCGCATCACCGTGGTCCACGACTGGCCGGCCACGCAGGCGGCGCTGGCCCGCATCCGCCCGTGCGAACCGCCGCTGGCCGAGCGCTTCGAGCTGTACCTGGGCGCGGTGGAACTGGCCAACGGCTATCACGAGCTGAACGACGCCGGGGAACAGCGCCAGCGCTTCCAGCGCGATCTGGCGGTGCGCGCCGCGCGCGGCGACGTGCAGCCGCCGCTGGACGAGCCGTTCCTGGCCGCGCTGCCGGACCTGCCGCAGTGCGCTGGCGTGGCGGTGGGCGTGGACCGCCTGCTGATGGCGCTGGCCGGTACCGGCCGCATCGCCGATGTGCTGGCCTTCGATTTCGCCCACGCCTGAGTGCGCCCTTGCGTGCCGGCGGCCGCGGGCGCGCAGGCCTGCCCGCACTCGTGCTTTGCCGTTTCCGCCGCATCGCCCGCGCATGTATTGCCTGCGTGCCGCGGATGATGCTCTGATCACGCCTGCGGATGCAGAGTCTGTATCCGCGGAGTCCATCGGATTGCAGGGTGGGAAGGTCGGATGAAAGGTGTTTGCGGCCCATTGCTGTGGCTGATGCCGATGCTGGCCCTGGCCGGGCAGGACGAGTCGTCGTCTGCGGATGCACCGGTGGTGCGTTGCGAATCGGACGGCGGTGCACGCCAGCGCTGCGCGATGGACGTGTCGCGCGGCGTGCAGCTGGTGCGTCAGCTTTCCACGCAGAGCTGCATCCGCGAGACCAGCTGGGGCGTGGAGGAGCGGGGCGTATGGGTCAGCCGTGGCTGCCGCGCCGAGTTCGCGGCCGAACAGCCGGCTCCCGGGCAGCGCCTGGTGCGGCGCATGGTGCGTTGCGAATCCAGGGGCCGGACCGTTACCTGCCCGGTGCTGCTGCGTGGCGCGCCGGTGCGCCTGATCCGCCAGCAGTCGCTGTTGCCGTGCAGGGAAGGGCGCACCTGGGGATACGGGCGCAACGAGATCTGGGTGAGCCGCGGTTGCCAGGGGCAGTTCGAGGTGGGCGCCGAAGACGGCTCCGGCTTCGTGGACGTTCCGCGCCAGGTCACCTGCGAATCGAAGAGCGAGATGCGCCGGGAGTGCGGGGTGAGCGTCCAGCGCAGGGTCACCCTGCTCAGGCAGCTGTCCAGCGCCGCCTGCGAGGAAGGCCGCAGCTGGGGCTGGGACCGCACCGGCATCTGGGTGGACAAGGGCTGCCGCGCCGAGTTTTCCGCCGACTGACGGCGGCGCCGATACAATGGCGCGATGAACGCAAACCACGCCATCGATTACGCCCGCTACGACCATATCCGCCCGATCCGCTGGACCGGCGACGCGCTGGAGCTGCTGGACCAGCGCAAGCTGCCCTTCGTCGTGGAGCACGTGCTGTGCCGCGACAGCGATGCGGTCGCCGAGGCCATCCACGCGCTCACCGTGCGTGGCGCGCCGGCCATCGGCATCGCCGCCGCCTGGGGCGTGGTGCTGGCCGCACGCGGGGTCGAGGCCGGCGATGGCGCCGCCGCGTCGCGTGCGCTGGCGCCGGCGATGGCGCACCTGAATGCCGCGCGTCCGACCGCGGTCAACCTGGCCTGGGCGCTGGCGCGCATGCGCCGCGCGCTGGCCGGCGCCGGCAGCGACTGGAAGCAGGCGCTGGCGCTGGAGGCGCAGGCCATCGCCGACGAGGATCTGGCCGCCAACCGCCACATGGGTGCGCTGGGCGCCGGCCTGATCGCGCCGGGCAGCGGCGTGCTGACCCATTGCAACACCGGCTCGCTGGCCACCGCCGGCTTCGGCACCGCGCTGGGCGTGATCCGCGCGGGCATCGCGCAGGCGCGCATCGCACGCGTGTTCGCCGGCGAGACCCGGCCGTGGCTGCAGGGCGCGCGCCTGACCGTGTGGGAGCTGCAGCAGGACGGCATCGACGCGACCCTGGTCGCCGACTCGGCCGCCTCGCACCTGATGAAGACCGGCGCGGTGCAGTGGGTGATCGTCGGCGCCGACCGCATCTGCGCCAACGGCGACACCGCCAACAAGATCGGCACCTACCAGCTGGCCATCGCCGCGCGCCACCACGGCGTGAAGTTCATGGTGGTGGCGCCGTCCTCGACGGTGGACATGGGCACCGCGCATGGCGATGAAATCGAGATTGAACAGCGCGACCCGGGCGAGCTGTTCGGTGTCGGTGGCGTACGCACCGTGGCCGAAGGCATCCAGGCCTGGAACCCGGTGTTCGACGTGACCCCGGGCAGCCTGATCGACGCCATCGTGACCGAGAAGGGCGTGATCCTGAATCCCGATGCCGGTGCCATGCAGGCCGCTTTCGGCGGCTGAATCCGGCCCGTGGCCTGCCGTCCGCGGTGGTGCGCGCGGCGGCGCTCCACCGGCACTCGGCGGAAACCGCCGCCGAGTGCCGCAATCGGCGGCTAAGTCCCTGATTTATTCCGTTAAAAGTGCTGCTGCCTGAGGCGGCAGACGGCGCCGTGTGGTAAACTCGGCCACTTGAATCGGGCTTGTGCCGGGACCGCCCACAAGGGCCGTCGGCGCCGCTCCGGACCGCTACCAGAATACGGAATCCGAATGGCAGAAACCGCCAAGGAAATCATCCAGGTCAACCTGGAAGACGAGATGCGCAAGAGCTACCTCGATTACGCCATGAGCGTGATCGTGGGGCGCGCGCTCCCCGACGCCCGCGACGGCCTCAAGCCGGTCCATCGCCGCGTCCTCTACGCGATGCAGGAGCTGGGCGCGCACGCCAACAAGCCGTATTACAAATCGGCGCGCATCGTCGGTGACGTCATCGGTAAGTACCACCCGCACGGCGACAGCGCGGTCTACGACACGCTGGTGCGCATGGCGCAGCCGTTCTCGCTGCGCTACATGCAGATCGACGGCCAGGGCAACTTCGGTTCGGTCGACGGCGACAGCCCGGCGGCGATGCGTTACACCGAATCGCGCCTGTCGCGGATAAGCCACGAGATGCTGGCCGACATCGACAAGGAAACCGTCGATTTCCAGCCCAACTACGACGAGAAGGAACTGGAGCCGACGGTCCTGCCGACGCGCTTCCCGAACCTTCTGGTCAACGGTTCGGCCGGCATCGCGGTGGGCATGGCCACCAACATCCCGCCGCACAACCTCACCGAATCCATCAATGCGTGCATCGCGCTGATCGACAACCCGTCGATCGACGTCGATGGCCTGATGGAATACATCCCGGGCCCGGATTTCCCGACTGCCGGCATCATCAACGGCACCGCGGGCATCATCGCCGGCTACCGCACCGGCCGCGGCCGCGTGCGCATCCGCGCCAAGGCCGACATCGAAGTGGCCGACAACGGCCGCGAATCGATCATCGTCACCGAGATTCCCTACCAGGTGAACAAGGCGCGGCTGATCGAGAAGATCGCCGAGCTGGTCAAGGAAAAGAAGCTCGAGGGCATCAGCGAGCTGCGCGACGAGTCCGACAAGGACGGCATGCGCATCTACATCGAGATCAAGCGCGGCGAGTCGGCGGAAGTTGTCCTGAACAACCTCTACCAGCAGACCCAGATGGAGTCGGTGTTCGGCATCAACATGGTGGCGCTGGTCGACGGCCGTCCGAAGCTGCTGAACCTCAAGGAGATGCTGGAGGCGTTCGTCCGCCACCGTCGCGAGGTGGTCACCCGCCGCACCATCTACGAACTGCGCAAGGCGCGCGCGCGCGCCCATGTGCTGGAAGGCCTGACCGTCGCGCTGGCCAACATCGACGAGATGATCGAGCTGATCAAGACCTCGTCCAACCCCGCCGAGGCCAAGGAGCGCATGCTCGCCAAGGTGTGGGAGCCGGGCCTGGTCGGCGCGCTGCTGGGTGCCGCCGGCGCCGAGGCCTCGCGTCCGGAAGACCTGCCCAAGGGCATCGGCCTGGTCAACGGCAATTACCAGCTGTCCGACGTGCAGGCCACGCAGATCCTGGAAATGCGCCTGCACCGCCTCACCGGCCTGGAGCAGGACAAGCTCACCGAGGAATACAGGCAGCTGCTGGAAGTGATCGCCGGGCTGATCCACATCCTGGAAAACCCGGACCGCCTGCTGCAGGTGATCCGCGAGGAGCTGGAAAGCGTGCGCGCCGAGTACGGCGACGAGCGCCGCACCGAGATCCGCCACAGCGAGGAAGACCTGGACATCCTCGACCTGATCGCGCCGGAGGACGTGGTGGTGACGCTGTCGCGCGCCGGCTACGTCAAGCGCCAGCCGGTATCGGCCTACCGCGCGCAGAAGCGCGGCGGCCGCGGCCGCAGCGCGGCGGCGACCAAGGACGAGGATTCGATCGAGCAGCTGTGGCTGGTCAACACCCACGACACGCTGCTGACCTTCACCAGCTCGGGCAAGGTGTTCTGGCTGCCGGTGTACCAGTTGCCGGAAGCCGGCTCGAGTGCGCGCGGCCGTCCGATCATCAACTGGATCGCGCTGGAGAACAGCGAGCGCGTGCAGGCGGTGCTGCCGGTGCGCGAGTACGACGACGGCCATTTCGTGTTCTTCGCCACCCGCAACGGCACGGTGAAGAAGACGCCGCTGAGCGAGTTCGCGTTCCGCCTGGCGCGCGGCAAGATCGCCATCAATCTGGATGAGGGCGATGCGCTGGTCGGCGTCGGCCTGACCGATGGCGAGCGCGACATCCTGCTGTTCGCCTCCAATGGCAAGACCGTGCGCTTCGGCGAGGACAAGGTCCGCTCGATGGGCCGCACCGCCACCGGCGTGCGCGGCATCCGGATGCCTGCCGGCGAGGAAGTGGTCAGCCTGATCGTGGCCGAAAGCGCCGGTGGCGTTGAGGACGAGGGCGAGGACGACAACAGCGTCGAGGACGTGTCGGTCGACGGCGCCGAGATCGTCGATGCAGTGGACGATGCCGGCGTGCAGTACATCCTCACCGCCACCGAGAACGGCTACGGCAAGCGCACCCCGCTGGCCGACTATCCGCGCAAGGGCCGCGGCACGCAGGGCGTGATCGGCATCCAGACCAGCGAGCGCAACGGCAAACTGGTCAGTGCGGTGCTGCTGGGCATCGGCGACGAAGTGCTGCTGATCTCCGATGGCGGCACCCTGGTGCGTACCCGCGGCTCGGAGATCTCGCGCGTGGGCCGCAACACCCAGGGCGTGACCCTGATCCGCCTGTCCAAGGGCGAGAAGCTGCAGGCGGTCGAACGCCTGGATGCCTCGCTGCAGTCGGCCGACGATGCGGAAGAGGATGCCGTGGCGGCTGATGCGGAGCAGGCTGCCGCGCCGCCGGAAGCCTGATCGGGAGCGGTTCGAGTGCAATGAAAGCGCCGGCGGAAGCCGGCGCTTTTTTTATGGATCATCGCGGGATGCGGGGCTGCGGTCCGGGCTGCAATGGCGGAGGCAGGCGGCGTAGCCCTGGTGTGATACCCCGGATCTGCAGGATGGTGGGGTTCCGTGGCGCCTGGCCAGGATGCGCCAGTGGGCGTTGCCTGTTCTGCGGGGAACTGTTCCCGTACAGGCGGATTTCCGTGGCGATCGGAGCCGGCGCTGTCCGCTGCCATCTGCGGCCGGCGGTTCCGGGGCATCCGTTCGTCGATCGGCGGCGGGGGTTGTTTGCGCCGGCCATGTGAAAGGAGCGCCTGGCCTGCGTTGCCGGAGCGGAGCGCGATGGAGATGCCGTCGCCGGGACGAAAAAAAACAGCAGGCAAAGCCTGCTGTTCGGTGTAATGGCGCGCCCGGAGAGATTCGAACTCCCGACCGCCTGGTTCGTAGCCAGGTACTCTATCCAACTGAGCTACGGGCGCGTTTTACCTTTATTGTTCTGACGGGGATCACTGCAAGAACAGTGTTCCAAACTGGCGCGCCCGGAGAGATTCGAACTCCCGACCGCCTGGTTCGTAGCCAGGTACTCTATCCAACTGAGCTACGGGCGCGTCGTCAGGAGCGGAATTATGCTGATATGAAGCGCATGCGTCAACGCTTTTGTGAAATTTTCCTATAACGAAAGTTACTGCAGCCTCGGGCCGTATCGTGCGACGGGAATTACAGCAGGCCATCAGCCACGATGGCTGGCGATTTCATCCAGCTGAAATGATCGGCGCGCGTGCCCAGTTCGTTGCCGGACATGATCCGCAGCGTCGCCGGTGCGGCCGGCATCTTGGACAGCAGGTGGCGCATGGAACCGGCGGGGGCGAGCCAGTCGGCATCGAACAGCAGCGCCTTCACCGGCAGCGCGAGGGCATGCATCGCTGCTTCCAGGTCGACGGGCATCCCCGCCGCAGCGTAGTGGCCGCTCAGGCCGACGCGGGCCCAGTCGCGGATCAGGCCGCGCGCCTCCGTTCCCCCGAAGCCAAGCCTGCGTCCCGGCAGCGCCCCGCGCTGTCGCGCGAGCCAGGGCAGGAAGCGGTAGGCCAGTGGCAGCAGCCAGCGTCGGGGCGCGGGAAAGCCGCGCCACCATGGGGTGCCGCTGGCGACCAGCCAGAGCGCGGTGAAGGCGTCCGGATGCAGGCCTGCGTGGCAGCACGCCAGCTGCCCACCCAGGCTGTGCCCGCCCAGCCGCAGCGGGGCGCCCGGCACCGCCGCGCGGGCGGCCGCTTCGGCGGCGGGGATGTCGTACAGCAGCAGTTCGCGGTAGCCCCAGTCGTTGCGCCTGTCCGCGCGCAGGCTGCTGCTGCCGTTGCCGCGCCACTCGTGGACGAACACAGCCACGCCGCGCGCGGCCAGGGCGTCGGCCAGCGGCAGGTAATGGCGCGCGGCCACGCCCAGTGCGGGCAGCCACAGCACGGCCGCCTCGGGCCGGGGCGGCACGTGGGCGAGCAGTTCGAAACGGTGTCCGTCTGCCGCGGCGACGTCGAGCGCGGTGTGAGTGTTCATGCCGGGCCCGATGCGCCGAAATGATCCAGCACCATGACCTCGCCGCGTCCGGGGCGGTAGCCGCCGCGCAGGCCGCGCGCCACGTAGTCGATGGCGGCCTCGCAAGCATTGGGCAGGGACAGTCCGCGGCACAGCTGCGCGGCGATGGCCGAGGCCAGCGTGCAGCCGGTGCCGTGCGCGTCCACCGGCAGGCGGACGTGGCTGAATTCCTCGCCGGTGACGCCATCGTAATAGCGGTCGATCACACGTGGGCCTTCGTCCAGATGCCCGCCCTTGAGCAGCACGGCTCCGGTGCCCAGCCCCAGCAGCGCGGCGGCCGCATCCTCGGCTTCGGTGGCGTTGGCGATGCGGCGTTCGAGCAGGAGTTCGGCCTCCGGCGTATTCGGCGTAAGCAACGTGGCCAGCGGCAACAGGCGCTCGCGCATTGCATGCAGCGCGCTGGTTTCCAGCAGCCTGGCGCCGCTGGTGGCGACCATCACCGGATCCAGCACCACCTGCGGCGGGCGATGTTTTTCCAGGACGTCGGCGACCAGATGGATGACGTCGGCGTTGGCGAGCATGCCGAGCTTGACCGCGTGGATGTCGAAATCGTCGAAGCAGGCGTCGAGCTGTGCCTGCAGGAACTCCAGCGGCGGCACGTGCACGGCGGTGACGCCGCGGGTGTTCTGCGCGGTCAGCGCGGCGATGGCCGACAGGCCATGCACGCGGTGGGCGGCGAAGGCCTTCAGGTCGGCCTGGATGCCGGCGCCGCCGCCGGAGTCGGAGCCGGCGATGGTAAGGACGGAAGCGGGCGTGGAAGGCGTCATGGCCGGATTGTGCAGTGTTTCGCCCAACGCTGCCGTCAGGGCGCGGTATACAGGCGCCGCGACAGCCGGTAGACGATGTAGGTGGCGCCGGTACAGCCGGTCAGCAGCGCCGGCGCGAGCAGTGCGTCGTAGCCGAAGTGCTGGAACAGCCAGGCGCCGATGATGCCGCCGGAGAGGAAGCCGCCGATGATCAGGCCACTGAGTGTCAGCCGCCGGACCTGCAGCGGCAGGCCGCGCAGCAGATGGCCCAGGCCGATGCCCAGGTCGGTGAACATGCCGCTGAGGTGGGTGGTGCGCACCACCGCGCCGCTGAACGTGGTGGCCATTGCGTTCTGCAGGCCGCAGGCCATGGCCGCGGCCAGTGCGCCCCAGATCTGCTGCTGCTTGAACAGCGGGATCGCCGCCAGCAGCAGCAGCGATTCGAGGGTCAGCACCACGCCGTAGCGCCGGCCCAGCCGTAGCGCGCCATCCTGCACGATGAGCCCGCTCAGCATCGCGCCCAGCGAGAACGCGATCAGCATGCTCCACAGGTGCGCGACGCTGCGCCAGTCGCGCTGCACCAGCGCCATGCCGAGCTGGCTGGTGGTGCCGGTGAGGTGGCTGACGGCCTGATGCTCGAAGCCGAGGAAGCCGACCACGTTGACCATGCCGGCCACGCAGGACAGCGCGATCGCGCCGATCCACACCCAACGGGGAAGCTGTATGCCCATGTCGCGGACAGTATCGCCGGCCGGTCAGAAGCCGCCGTTGGTCGCGATGTCGGAGAAGGTCCCGGCCTGCGGGTCGTACACCGCGCCCCAGAACGCGGCGCCGCCGTCGCAGACCCGCACCGCTTCGCGCGCCGGGTTGGTCTTGTCGTGGTCGGGCAGGGTGAAGGCGTTGATGTAGATCAGCTGGCGGCCCTGCGCGATGAAGCCCACGTACTGGCGTCCGGAACGCGCCGGTTCGGCAATGGTGGGCTGCAACTGCTGCAGCCGGCTTTCCAGTGCGTCGATCTGCGCGCGGCTGGGCGCCCAGTAGCCGCTCATGCCATCGGCATGCCTGGCCGGACTGTCGCGCGAGCAGGTGTCGAGCACCTGCGCGGCGACGATCGGGCGGGTGACCACCCACGACTGCCCGGCCTTGATCGCCGTCGGCACGCTGCCGGAGCGGGTGTTGGCCGGCGTGCAGGCCGCCAGCGCGATGGCGCAGGCGGCGAGCAGGGCGAGGGCGTGGTGCTTTCTCACAGGACCTCCGAGGCGTAATCGGCCAGCCGCGAGCGTTCGCCGCGGCGCAGGGTGATGTGCGCGCTGTGCGGCCAGTTCTTGAAGCGGTCCACGGCGTAGGTCAGGCCCGAGGTGGTCTCGGTCAGGTAGGGCGTGTCGATCTGCTCGACATTGCCCAGGCAGACGATCTTGGTGCCGGGGCCGGCGCGGGTGATCAGGGTCTTCATCTGCTTCGGGGTGAGGTTCTGCGCCTCGTCCAGGATCAGGTAGCGCGACAGGAAGGTGCGCCCGCGCATGAAGTTCAGCGAGCGGATCTTGATGCGCGAGGCGAGCAGGTCATTGGTCGCCGCGCGGCCCCAGGCGCCGCCTTCCTGGTTGTGGGTGAGCACTTCCAGGTTGTCGGTGAGCGCGCCCATCCACGGCGTCATCTTTTCTTCCTCGGTGCCGGGCAGGAAGCCGATGTCCTCGCCGACGCTGACCGTGGCGCGGGTCATGATGATCTCGCGGTAGCGCTGGGTATCCATGGTCTGCGCCAGGCCCGCGGCCAGCGCCAGCAGGGTCTTGCCGGTGCCGGCGGTGCCGAGCAGGGTGACGAAGTCGATCTCCGGGTCCATCAGCGCGTTGAGCGCGAAATTCTGTTCGCGGTTGCGTGCGGTGATGCCCCATACCGAATGCGCGCCATGGCGGAAATCGTCCACCAGGGCAAGCGTGATGCGGCCATCGGCCTCCACCTTGGCGACCTTGAGTTCGACCTCGTCCTCGCCGGGCAGGTAGACATACTGGTTTGGGAACCATTCCTCGTCGTCGGTGGCACGGATCTCGTAGCTGGTGCGGCCCTTGTCGCTCCAGCTGCGCAGGTCGCTGGAGTGCTTCTTCCAGAAATCCTCGGGCAGGGGCGTGGCGCCGGTATACAGCAGGCTGAAATCGTCCAGCGCGCGGTCGTTCTCGTAGTCCTCCGAGTCGATGCCGGCGATGGCCGCCTTGATGCGCAGGTTGATGTCCTTGGAGACGAACACCACCGGTACGTCCGGGGTCTGTTCCTTCAGCGCGAGGATCGCGCCGAGGATGGCGTTGTCCGGGATCACCGCGCCGAAGCTCTTGCCGGCCTCGAAATGGCTGGTCTGGAAATACAGGTGGCCGGCGCTGCGCGCGCCGCGCAGCTGCAGCCCCTGCGGCAGCACCAGCGGAACGCCCTTGGCGATGCCGCCGATGCCGGAGGCTTCGATCAGTTCGTTGAGGAAACGGCTGACCTGGCGCGCGTTGCGGCTGGCCTCGGAGGTTCCCTTCTTGCCGTTGTCCAGTTCCTCGATCACCTGCATCGGCAGGTAGACATCGTGCTCCTCGAATTTGAACAGCGCGGTCGGATCGTGCATCAGCACGTTGGTATCCAGCACGTAGATGCGCTTGCCTCGGGTCATCGTCGATTCCTGGTTACGGGCAGGGAAAAACCGCCACGGCCTGCGGGGCAGGGGCGCGGCGGACGAAGTGGGCGATGGGCTTCACTTGGACTGGGCGGCCTTCAGTGCGTCAAGCACGGCATCGGCATGGCCGGCGACCTTGACCTTGCGCCATTCCTGCACCAGCGTGCCGTCGGGCGAGAAAAGGAAGGTGCTGCGCTCGATGCCGCGCACCTGCTTGCCGTACATGTTCTTCATGCGGATCACGTCGAAGGCGTTGCACAGCGCCTCGTCGGCATCGCTGATGAGCGGGAATTTGAAACCCTGCTTGGCGCAGAAGTTGTCGTGCGACTTCACCGAGTCGCGCGAGACGCCCATCACCACCGCGCCGGCGCGCTTGAATTTCGGCAGCAGGGCATTGAAGTCGATGCCCTCGGTGGTGCAGCCGGGGGTGCTGTCCTTCGGATAGAAGTAGAGCACCAGCCATTGGCCGGCCTGCGCGGCGAGGGTGGTGATGTCGCCGCCGGACAGGGCCAGCGGCAGGTCGAGGGTGGTGCGGTCCAGGGTGTCGCCGATGTTCATCAGATCCTTTCCGGAGCCTGGGTTACTACGATTGCAATTACATGAAACGCCGCCTGCCCGTGACGGGCGCGCGAACGGTCAGAACTTCATCGGGTCCATGATCGCGTCCAGGTTGAGGTGGTCGCAGAACTCGAGGAAATCGTCGCGCAGGGCGGCGATGTGCATGTTGGCCGGCACGCCAATGGTGATCTGCGCCGAGAACATCTCCGCGCCGGTCTGCATGGCCTGGTAGCGGGTGCTCTGCAGGTTCTCGATGGTGATGCCCTGGCGGTCGAAGAAATCGGCCAGCTGGAACAGGATGCCCGGCTTGTCCGCGGCGATCACCTCGACGATGTAGGGCAGCAGGTTGGACTGTGCCTGCTTGGCGGCGGTGCGGTACCACACCAGCTTCAGGCCTTCCTCGCGCTCCAGCCGGGTCAGCATCGCCTCGAGCTTTGCCACCGAATCCCACGAGCCGGTGGCCAGCGTGGTGACCGAGACGTCGCGGCCCACCGTGGACAGCCGCGCATCGACCAGGTTGCAGCCGCTGTCGGCGATGCGGCGGGTGACGGACAGCAGTGGGGACTCCGGATGCGTCGTGTAGGCGTTGATCAGGAGGTGGTTTTCGGTCGGCTGCGGCCGCGGGGTGCTGTTGGTCAAGGTGGTTCCGGGATGCTCTGTGAGTCTGAACGGCGCCGGCGCGGGCACGTTCGCTGGCACCCAGCATACTTGCCCGTGCTTTCGACCGGCAAGTAACATGCCCCCGGTCACGAACCCGCCTCCAGGCGGGATTCCCAGCCCCCACGAAGAACGGCGTTTCCCTTGTCCATTTCCGGCCTCATCACCGCCCTGGCGACGCCTTTCCTTGCCGATGGCGCGCTCGATACCGAGGGCTGGCAGCGCCTGCTGGCGCTGCAGGCGGCTGGCGGCGCGCAGGGTGTGGTGGTGGCCGGCTCCACGGGTGAGGCGTCGACGCTGTCCGAGGCCGAGTGCGACGCTTTGCTGCGCGCGGCCGTGGCTGTCCTGGGTGGCCGCATGCCGGTGCTGGCGGGGACCGGGCAGTCCGGGACCGCCAGGACCATCGAGGCGACCCGTCGCGCCGCGCGCAACGGCGCCACCCATGCGCTGGTGGTCACGCCACCCTATGTGCGCCCGACCCAGGAAGGCCTGCGCCAGCACTACCTGGCCGTGGCCGAACAGGGCGGCCTGCCGGTGGTGCTGTACAACGTGCCCGGCCGCACCGGCTGCGACCTGCTGCCGGACACCGTGGCCGCACTGGCGTCGCACCCGAACATCGTCGGCATCAAGGAAGCGGTCAGCGACATGGCGCGGATGAAGGCGCTGCTGGAACTGCGCGGCGATGGTTTCGCCATCCTTGGCGGCGACGATGCCAACGCCGCGCGCTCGATGCTGGCCGGCGCCGACGGTATGGTGTCGGTCGGTTCCAATGTCCTGCCCGGTACCTTCCGTACCCTGTGCGACCTGGCCCGTGCCGGCAACCACGCGGCTGCCGAGGCCTGGGACGCACGCTTGCAGCCCTACCACGATTTCTTCACCCTTGAATCCAACCCGATCCCGGTCAAGGCGCTGCTGCAGCGCCTGGGCATCGGCCATGGACTGCGCCTGCCGCTGTTGCCGCTTTCCGCCTCGCATCATGCCGCCGCCGACCATCTGGCGGCCGACGTGGGCGCGCTGGAAGAACTATCCAGCCACTGAACCTTTGCAGTGGCCAGAACCAGGAGATCCACCATGCGTCATTCCCGTTCCGCCGTACGCGCACTTTCGCTGGCACTGCTCGCCATCGCCACCACCGTCACCGCGACCGGCTGTTTCCACCGCGGCGCGCGCGGCGACTATGCGCTGGCGCCGGAAATGCGTCCGCTCGAAGTGCCGCCGGATCTGAACCTGCCCAACACCGCCGGCGCATCGCAGGTGCCGGCGCTGGCCTCGGCCGCACGTCCGACCCAGGCCGCAGCGGCGCAGCCCGCGCAGGGCGGCTTCACCGTCAAGGGCAGCCGCGACGAGGTGTTCGGCAAGGTCGGCGACGCGCTCGCCACGGTCGAGGGCGTGACCATCGCCAGCCGCGCGCAGCTGCTGGGCTCGTACGACGTGGCCTACGAAGGCAGCAACTTCCTGGTGCGCGTGGTCGGCGTCGATGCCGGCGCCTATGTGTCGGCGGTCGATCCGCGCGGCCTGCCGGCCACCGACCCGGCGCCGATCAAGCTGCTCGAGGCATTGAAGGCGAAGCTCGCGCAGTAAGCGCGGCCATCGCAGCCCGTGGCGGCATCCGCCATGGGCGCGGTGCGCCCGGGGCCTGTCCATGGCAACGGGCATCGCCGGCGACGGCAGCACCGGAAACGAAAAGGGCGCCGACGGCGCCCTTTTTCCTGTGGCCCGCCAGGCGGGTCAGCGTTCCAGCAGCTTGAGCTTGTCCGGCTTGCCGTCCCATTCGGCGGCATCGGCCGGCGGATCCTTGCGCACGGTCAGCACCGGCCAGGACCTGGCCAGTTCGGCGTTCAGCGCTACGAAGCCTTCCTGCCCGGCGGGCACGTCGTCCTCGGGATAGATGGCGTTGACCGGGCATTCCGGCTCGCACAGGGTGCAGTCGATGCACTCGTCCGGATCGATCACCAGGAAGTTGGGGCCTTCATGGAAGCAGTCCACTGGGCAGACTTCGACGCAGTCGGTGTGTTTGCACTTGATGCAGTTTTCGGTGACGACAAAGGGCATGACGGGGTCCGGCGTTGAACCCCGTAATTCTAGAGCAGTAAGCGAGGGATGGGCGCAGGCATTCTCATTGCGCGCCTGCATGGCGCAGGAGCAGCGCTGGCCGGCAACTTCATCAATCCGGCGTCGCGCGCCCGCCGGCCGGTGGCCGGCACTGCCGGGAGCCGGGAGGCCGGCTTTTTCGGCATCGCTTTTTGGTGGCGCGGAGGAGGGTTGCCAGGATGGCAGGCAACAAAAAACCCCGCGCGGGCGGGGCTTTTTGATTTCGCGGACGGAGTTGGCGCTCCCTAGGGGACTCGAACCCCTGTTTTAGCCTTGAGAGGGCCACGTCCTAACCACTAGACGAAGGGAGCGTTTGGTCGCGTCCGGCGAGCGCGCTAGTATATGCACCTGTTTGCCGCCAGGCAACCCTGCAACCCCAACCGGAATCGCCACCATCAATTCCACAGTTACAACGCCGTTCACCCTGCGCGTCATCCCGCGCGACCAGCACACCATTTCGCGCAAGGACGTCAGCCCGAACGCACTGCGTGTGCTCTACCGCCTGCGCGAGGCCGGGTTCGGCGCCTATCTGGTCGGCGGCGCGGTCCGCGACCTGCTGGTGGGGGGGCGGCCCAAGGATTTCGACGTGGCCACCGACGCCACTCCGGAGCAGGTCAAGCAGCTGTTCCGCAACTGCCGGCTGATCGGCCGCCGCTTCCGCCTGGCGCACGTGGTGTTCGGCCGCGAGATCATCGAGGTCGCCACCTTCCGCGCCAACAGCGACGATGGCAGCGGCGACCGCGAGGTCGAGAACGGCATGCTGGTGCGCGACAACGTCTACGGCAGCATCGAGGACGATGCGGTGCGCCGCGATTTCACCTGCAACGCCCTGTATTACGCCATCGAGGACTTCTCGGTGCGCGACTATGTCGGCGGCTTCGAGGACGTGCTGGCGCGGCGCATGAAGCTGATCGGCGATCCCGAGCAGCGCTACCGCGAGGACCCGGTGCGCATGCTGCGCGCGGTGCGCCTGGCGGCCAAGCTCGACTTCGAGATCGAGCCGGCCACCGCCGCGCCGATCCCGCGCCTGGCCAGCCTGCTGGACGAAGCCGCACCGGCGCGCCTGTTCGAGGAAGTGCTCAAGCTGTTCCTGTCCGGCCACGGCGTGGCCAGCTTCGAGGGATTGGAGCGCCATGGCCTGCTGGCGGCGCTGTTCCCGGAGAGCGCGGCCGCGCTGAAGAGCAACCGCAGCGGCGCGCTGCGCAGCTTCGTGGTCGAAGGGCTGCGCAGCACCGACGAGCGCGTGGCCAACGACGAGCCGGTGTCCCCGGCTTTCCTGTTCGCGCTGCTGCTGTGGCCGGCGTTCTGCCGCACCCTGATCGCGCTGCAGCGGCAGGGGCTGGCGCCGGAAGAGGCGCAGCGCCGCGCCGCCGACCGCGTCACCCTGCACCAGCTCACCACCATCGCGTTGCCGCGCCGGTTCTCGCTGCCGATGCAGGAAATCTGGCTGCTGCAGTCGCGCTTCGGCTCGCGCCAGCGCAAGCGCGTGTTCCGCACCCTGACCCATCCGCGCTTCCGCGCCGCGTTCGATTTCCTGGTGCTGCGCCAGGCCGCGTCCAGCGAGCATGCGGCCGACATCGAGTTCTGGCGCGAAGCGCAGCAGCAATCCGGCCGCGAGCTGGAATCGGCACTGGATTCGCTGCATGTAGAAGGCGTGGCCGAAGAGGGCGCGCCCAAGCGCCGCCGCCGTCGCCGCCGCAGCAGCGCCGCAGCGGGCGAGTAGGCCGCATGGTCATGGCGTGCGTCGGGCTGGGCGCCAACCTCGGCGACGCGCCGGCGACCGTGCGCGCGGCGATCCGGGCGCTGGCGGCGCTGCCGGACTGCCGCCTGCTCGCCGCCTCGCGGCTGTACCGCACCCCGGCATGGGGCAACGAAGACCAGCCGGATTTCATGAATGCCGCGGTGGCGCTGGAGACCGCGTTGCCGGCACCGCTGCTGCTGGAACGCCTGCTGGCCATCGAGCAGGCCTTCGGTCGCGTGCGCCTGCCGGGCGAGCGCTGGGGGCCGCGGACGCTCGACCTGGACCTGCTGCTGTACGGCGAGCAGGTGATCGACCTGCCGCAGCTGAAGGTGCCGCACCCGCATCTGCACGAGCGCGCCTTCGCGCTGTTGCCGCTGGCCGACGTGGCGCCGGAGGCCGTGATTCCCGGCCATGGAACGGTGCGTGGCGCGCTGGTCGGCATCGAAACCTGCGGTATCGCGCCGATAGGGGGATAATGCGCGGCTCATCACCGATCGTTATCCCCACATGAGCACCCACGCAGACAGCAAGCCCTGGACCGTCCCGGCGCTGGCGCAGGCCAAGCGCAATGGCCAGAAACTGGTGATGTTGACCGCCTACGACGCCGGCTTCGCCCGTGCCTTCGACGCCAACGGGGTCGACCTGATCCTGATCGGCGATTCGCTGGGAATGGTGGTGCAGGGCCACGATTCGACGCTGCCGGTCACCGTGGCCGACATCGCCTACCACACCACCGCCGTGGCGCGCGTACTGCAGCGCGCCCTGCTGGTGGCCGACCTGCCTTTCGGCGCCGATGCCACGCCCGAGCGCGCGCTCGAGGCTTCGCTGCAGCTTCTGCGCGCGGGCGCGGAGATGGTCAAGATCGAGGGCGCCGGCTTCAAGCTGGACGTGATCCGCTACCTGGTCGAGCGCGAGATCCCGGTGTGCTCGCACCTGGGCCTGACCCCGCAGTCGGTGCTGACCCTGGGCGGGTTCAAGGTGCAGGGCCGGGGCGAGGCCGCCGAACGGCTGCGCGCCGATGCGCGCGCCGTGGCCGAGGCCGGCGCTGCGCTGCTGGTACTCGAATGCGTGCCGTCGCCGCTGGCCGCGCAGGTCACCGCCGACGTGGCGATCCCCACCATCGGCATCGGCGCCGGCGCCGGCTGCGACGGCCAGGTGCTGGTGATGCACGATTTCCTCGGCCTGGACAGCGGTCACCGCCGGCCCAAGTTCGTCAAGGATTTCCTTGCCGAAGGCGGTTCGGTGGCCGGCGCCGTCCGCGCCTACGCCGACGCGGTGCGCGCCGGTACCTTCCCCGACGCGGAGCATGCGTACGCATCATGATCGAGACCGTCACCGAACTTTCCCGGCTGCGCGCCATCGTCGGCGGCTGGAAGCGCGAGGGCCTGCGGGTCGGCTTCGTGCCGACCATGGGCAACCTGCACGCCGGCCACTATTCGCTGGTGACGCTGGCGCGCCGGCATGCCGACCGCGTGGTGTCCAGCGTGTTCGTCAATCCGACCCAGTTCGGCCCGAACGAGGATTTCACCCGCTATCCGCGCACGCCCGAGGCCGATACCAGCGGCCTGGAGCAGGCCGGCTGCGATGTGCTGTGGCTGCCGACGGTCGAGTCGATGTATCCGTTCGGCGTCGAACTGGCCGCCAATGTGCATGTGCCGGGCGTGAGCGCGCTGCTGGAAGGCGCGCACCGGCCGGGCCATTTCGATGGCGTGTGCACCGTGGTCTCGCGCCTGTTCAACCAGGTACAGCCGGACATGGCCGCTTTCGGCCGCAAGGACTACCAGCAGTTGGCGGTGATCCGGCAGATGGTGGCCGACCTGGCCTTCCCGATCGAGATCGTCGGTGGCGACATCGTGCGCGAGGACGACGGCTTGGCGATGAGCTCGCGCAACCAGTACCTCGGCGCCGAGGTCCGTCCGCAGGCGGCGGTGATCCGTCGCGTGCTGCTGGGCATGCGCGAGGCCAGCCTGGCCGGCACGCCGCGGGGGCAGGTCGAGGCCGCGGGCGCGGCGCAACTGCAGGCAGCCGGGTTCCAGGTGGACTATGCGGCCGTGCGGCTGCCGAACCTGGATGAGCCGGAAGAGGGGCAGAGCGGCGCCCGCGTGGCGCTGGTGGCCGCCAAGCTGGGAAATACCCGGCTGATCGACAACATCGAGTTCTGAGCCGCCACCGGTTCCTGTAGCACCGGGTTCCATCGGCAAGTACACAGCGGGGCATCGCCCCGCTCTACGCCGGGAGGGAGAGGGCGGTGTTCCTGTAGCGCCGGGGGCCCCCCCCCCCGGGGGGGGGGGGGGGGGGTGGTTTTGAAAACTCCGCGCCCCCCCCCCCCCCGGC
>NZ_JASCOS010000002.1:0-113458 GCF_029959705.1 Stenotrophomonas sp. PS02297
GGACGCCCCGGCCCAGGCCGGGGCGTCTTTTTTGTTGCGTCGCCGTGGCGGCCGGGCTGCAGGCCGCGGCCGCCGTGCCGCGGGGCGGGATTTTTCGAGGTCGCCGCATGCCGCGCTTGGGTGTTCGCGCGACAACCTTTAAACTAGGGCTTTCCGGGAGGCAAGTGAGCCATGACCCCCCTTATTTTCGTTACCGGCGGTGTGGTGTCCTCGCTTGGCAAGGGCATTGCCGCCGCGTCGCTGGCCTCCATCCTCGAGGCGCGTGGCCTGAAGGTCACGATGATGAAGCTGGATCCGTACATCAACGTCGATCCGGGCACCATGAGTCCGTTCCAGCATGGCGAGGTCTACGTCACCGATGACGGCGCCGAGACCGACCTGGACCTGGGCCATTACGAGCGCTTCGTCCATACCCGGCTGAGCCGCAAGAATTCGGTCACCACCGGGCGCATCTACGAGAACGTGATCCGCAAGGAGCGCCGTGGCGACTACCTCGGCGCGACGGTGCAGGTGATCCCGCACATCACCGACGAGATCCGCCGCTGCATCGACGAGGCCACCGAAGGTTTCGACGTGGCGCTGGTGGAGATCGGCGGCACCGTCGGCGACATCGAATCGCTGCCGTTCCTTGAAGCCATCCGCCAGGTGCGCACCGAGCGCGGCCCGGAGAAGGCGCTGTTCATGCACCTGACGCTGGTGCCGTACATCGGCGCCGCCGGCGAGCTGAAGACCAAGCCGACCCAGCATTCGGTCAAGGAACTGCGTTCGATCGGCATCCAGCCCGACGTGCTGCTGTGCCGTTCCGAGCAGGCCATCCCGGATTCGGAACGGCGCAAGATCTCGCTGTTCACCAACGTCTCCGAGCGCGCGGTGATCAGCGTGCCGGACGTGGAAGTGCTGTACCGCGTGCCGATGGGCCTGCATGCGCAGGGCCTGGACGACATCGTGGTCAACCAGCTCAAGCTCGCCGACAAGGCCGGTCCGGCCGACCTGTCCGAGTGGGAGGCGGTGCTGGATGCCGCGCTGCACCCGCTGGACGAGGTGACCATCGCCGTGGTCGGCAAGTACGTGGACCACCAGGACGCCTACAAGTCGGTCGGCGAGGCGCTCAAGCACGGCGGCCTGCGCCAGCGCACCCGGGTCAACCTCAAGTGGCTGGAAGCGCAGGAACTGGAAGAGTCCGGCATGGCCGCGCTGGAAGGCGTGGACGGCATCCTCGTGCCCGGTGGTTTCGGCGACCGCGGTTTCGAGGGCAAGGTGCTGACCTCGCAGTACGCCCGCGAACACCGGCTGCCGTATTTCGGCATCTGCTACGGCATGCAGGCGGCGGTGGTGGACTACGCACGCCACGTGGCCGGGCTGGAAGGCGCCAACAGCACCGAGAACGACCGCCAGTCGCCGAACCCGGTGATCGGTCTGATCACCGAGTGGCGTACCGCCAGCGGCGAGGTCGAGAAGCGCGACGAGAAGTCCGACCTGGGCGGCACCATGCGCCTGGGCCTGCAGGAGCAGCGCCTGAAGCCGGGCACGCTGGCGCGCGAGCTGTATGGCAAGGACGTGGTGGCCGAGCGCCACCGCCACCGTTACGAGTTCAACAACCGCTACCGTACCCAGCTGGAAGACGCCGGCCTGGTGATCTCCGGCAAGTCGATGGACGACACGCTGGTGGAAGTGGTGGAGCTGCCGCGCGAGGTGCACCCGTGGTTCCTGGCCTGCCAGGCGCACCCGGAGTTCCTGTCCACGCCGCGCGGGGGCCATCCGCTGTTCATCGGCTTCATCCGCGCCGCGCGCGAGAAGAAGGCCGGCGGCAAGCTGTTGAAGGAAGCGCGGGCGTGAATCGCCCACCGCCATCCGGTGGCCGGTTGCAGCGGCGCATGGCCCGCTGGTTCGTGGTCGCCGGGGTGGCGGTGTATCCGCTGGTGTTGATGTTCTACCAGGGCTGGCGCTCGCAGTCGGGGCTTGCCGACAGCCAGGGGCTTGGCCTTTTCTACGCGCTGCTGATCGCGACCGTGATCGCCGTACCACTGCTGCTGGTGGCGCTGGCGCTGTGGATTTCCAATCGCAGCCCCGATTTAAGCAGAAACGGGTGAACAGGAACGAGGAGCGAACCGGAGCCACCGCTGCTTCACTCGTTCCCCGCTTCTTTCCACTCGTTTCTTGTCCTTGGCCCATTAACCGGGAAACAGTATGAAACTTTGTGGATTCGACGTCGGCCTGGACCAGCCGCTGTTCCTGATCGCCGGCCCCTGCGTCATCGAGTCGATGCAGCTGCAGCTCGATACCGCCGGCAGGCTCAAGGAAATCACCCGGAAGCTGGGGATGAACTTCATCTTCAAGTCCAGCTTCGACAAGGCCAACCGCACCTCCGGCACCAGTTTCCGCGGCCCGGGCCTGGAAGAAGGCCTGAAGGTGCTGGCCGAGGTGAAGAAGCAGATCGGCGTGCCGGTGCTGACCGACGTGCACGAATACACGCCGATGGACGAAGTGGCCTCGGTCGTCGACGTGCTGCAGACCCCTGCCTTCCTGGTGCGCCAGACCGACTTCATCCGCAAGGTGTGCAGCGCCGGCCGGCCGGTGAACATCAAGAAGGGCCAGTTCCTGTCGCCGTGGGACATGAAGCCGGTCGTGGAAAAGGCCAAGTCCACCGGCAACAACGACATCATGGTCTGCGAGCGTGGCGCCAGCTTCGGCTACAACAACCTGGTCAGCGACATGCGCTCGCTGAGCGTGATGCGCGATACCGGCTGCCCGGTGGTGTTCGACGCGACCCATTCGGTGCAGCTGCCCGGCGGACAGGGCAGCAGTTCCGGCGGCCAGCGCGAGTTCGTGCCGGTGCTGGCGCGTGCGGCGGTGGCGGTCGGCGTGGCCGGCCTGTTCGCCGAGACCCATCCCGATCCGTCCAAGGCGCTGTCCGATGGCCCCAACGCGTGGCCGCTGGACAAGATGGAGGCGCTGCTGGAGACCCTGCTGGCGCTGGATTCGATCACCAAGAAGAACGGGTTCCTGGAGAGCGCGCTCTGATGATCCGGAGTGTTGGGCGGATGGGCGCTGCATGCATGCAGCGTGTTGTCCTCGCCATGGCCTGCGTACTGGCCGCGCCCGTGGGCGATGCCGGTGCATGTGTCACGGACCCGCCGCTCAGGACTCCGGAGCCGCGCGAGGCCGCGCGTGGCGCCGACATCGTGGCCGTCATCCATGTCGATCATGTCGAACCCTTGACCGCGCGGGAGCGGGCCGAAACCGATCGCCTGTTCACGACGCCGGGCGCAGGGCCGTTCGTTCCTCCTGCCCCCTCGGCGCGTTTCAGCGTGCGCCGCGTGCTCAAGGGCGATATCCCGGTCGGTGCGGTGATACGCAACGGCCCCACCAGCTGCGAGGTGTATCTGGCGGAGGGCGGCGATTACGTATTGTTCGCCATGAAACCACCTGCGCCGGGCGACCGGATCGTACCGATGGATGCTACCTTTCGGCTGGACAATACCGGATACGACGCGGCCAGACTGGCCGAAGTGGAATCCTCCCTCACTCACTCCAACTCACTTTCACCATGACCACTATCGCCAAGATCCACGCCCGTGAAATCCTCGACAGCCGCGGCAATCCCACGCTGGAAGCCGAAGTCACCCTGGCCGACGGCTCGTTCGGCCGTGCCGCAGTGCCCTCGGGTGCCTCGACCGGCACCAAGGAAGCGGTGGAACTTCGCGATGGCGACAAGACCCGTTACCTGGGCAAGGGCGTGCGCGATGCGGTGGCCAACGTCAACGGCCCGATCGCTGCGGCGCTGAAGGATTTCAATGCCGAGGACCAGGCCGGGCTGGACCGCCGCCTGATCGACCTGGACGGCACCGAGAACAAGGGCCGCCTGGGCGCCAATGCGCTGCTGGGCGTTTCGATGGCCGCCGCGCATGCCGCCGCCGCCTCGAACAAGCAGGCGCTGTGGCAGTACCTGGCCGGCAAGACCGGCGCCACGCCGTCGCTGCCGGTGCCGATGATGAACATCATCAACGGCGGCGCGCATGCCGACAACAACGTCGATTTCCAGGAATTCATGGTGCTGCCGGTCGGCTTCGGCTCGTTCGGCGAATCGCTGCGCGCCGGCACCGAGATCTTCCACGCGCTCAAGTCGGTGCTCAAGGGCCATGGCCTGAGCACGGCGGTGGGCGACGAAGGCGGCTTCGCGCCGGACTTCCGCAGCAACGTCGAGGCGCTGGACACCATCCTGGAAGCCATCGGCAAGGCCGGCTACACCGCCGGCGAGGACATCCTGCTGGGCCTGGACGTGGCCTCCAGCGAGTTCTACGAGAACGGCAAGTACAACCTGGTCGGCGAGAACAAGCGCCTGACCTCCGAGCAGTTCGTCGATTTCCTGGCCGACTGGACCGCGCAGTACCCGATCATCACCATCGAGGACGGCCTGGCCGAGAACGACTGGGCCGGCTGGAAGCTGCTGACCCAGCGCATCGGCAGCAAGGTGCAGCTGGTCGGCGACGACCTGTTCGTGACCAACCCGAAGATCTTCGCCGAAGGTATCGAGTCGGGCACCGCCAATGCGATCCTGATCAAGGTCAACCAGATCGGCACCCTGAGCGAGACGCTGGAAGCGATCGCCATGGCCGACAAGGCGCACTACGCGGCGATCGTCTCGCACCGCTCGGGCGAAACCGAGGACACCACCATCGCCGACATCGCCGTGGCCACCACCGCCACCCAGATCAAGACCGGCTCGCTTTGCCGCAGCGACCGCGTGGCCAAGTACAACCAGTTGCTGCGCATCGAGGAAGCGCTCGGCGGCAACGCGCGTTACGCCGGGCGTGACGCGTTCGTCTCGCTCAAGCGCTGACGCCGATGCGCGACTGGCGCTGGCTGCTGCTGGTGCTCGCGGTACTGCTGGCATTGCTGCAGTACCGCTTCTGGTTCGGCCCGGGCAATTCGGGTGAGGTGATGATGCTCGAGGCACAGGTCGCCAACCAGAAGCGCGACAACGAAGGCCTGCAGCAGCGCAACGACGCGCTCGCCGCCGAGGTGAAGGATCTCAAGGAAGGCGAGGCCGCCATCGAGGAGCGCGCGCGCAGCGAACTGGGCATGATCAAGCCGGGCGAGAAGTTCTACCGCGTGGTCGAGGACGCGCCCGTCACGCGGCCGGCCGCGGCGCAGGCGCGCGCGCATGACGCCACGACGCAGGAGGTCGTGCCATGACCACGCAGGTCTGGGCCGTGGTGCCCGCCGCCGGCCGCGGCACCCGCTTCGGCGGGCCGGTGCCCAAGCAGTACCTGCTGGCCGCCGGCGAACCGCTGCTGGCGCATGCGCTGGCGGCGCTGCTGTCGCATCCGGGCGTGGCCGGGGTGATGGTGGCCATCGCCGAGGACGATGCCGACTGGCCGGGCTGGAGCGATTTCGCCGGCAAACCGGTGCTGACCTGCACCGGCGGCGATACCCGCGCCGCCTCGGTGTTGGCCGGGTTGCAGGCCCTGCCGGAGAGCGTGCGCGCCGACGATTTCGTGCTGGTGCACGACGCGGCGCGCCCGAACCTGCCGGCGGGCGATCTGGGCCGGCTGCTGGAAGTGGGGCGCGCCGATCCGGTCGGCGCGATCCTCGCCGCACCAGTACGCGACACGCTCAAGCGCGCTGGCGACGACGGCGGCATCGACCGCACCGAGCCGCGCGAGCGGCTGTGGCGTGCGCTGACGCCGCAGCTGTTCCGCCGCCACCAGTTGACCCGGGCCCTGGCCGACGCGACCGGCGCCGGCGTGGAGGTGACCGACGAGGCCATGGCCATGGAGCGCCAGGGCGCGCGGCCGCTGCTGGTCGAGGGCGACGAGTGCAACTTCAAGGTCACCACGCCGGCCGACCTGGCCCGTTTCGAATTCGAGCTGTCGCGACGCGGCGGCTGATCCCCCTGCCGGCGCCGGTCGCCGGCATTGCAACGATGTACGGTACCGCCATGAATCCTTCCGCTCCGTTTCCTCCCCTCCGCATCGGACAGGGCTACGACGTCCATGCCTTCGGCGAAGGCGACCACGTCATGCTCGGCGGCGTGCGCGTGCCGCACCGTTGCGGCGTGCTCGCGCACAGCGATGGCGACGTGATCCTGCACGCCCTGTGCGACGCCATGCTCGGCGCGCTGGCGCTGGGCGACATCGGCCAGCATTTCCCGCCCAGCGACGACCGCTGGAAGGGTGCGGACAGCAGCGATTTCGTGCGCCATTGCAACGGCCTGCTGCGCGAGCGTGGCTGGCAGGTGGGCAATGCCGACATCACCGTGATCTGCGAGCGGCCCAAGGTCGGCCCGCATGCGCTGGCCATGCGCGAAACGGTGGCGCAACTGCTGGGCATCGCCCTGGACCGGGTCAGCGTCAAGGCCACCACCAGCGAGAAACTGGGCTTCACCGGCCGCGAGGAAGGCATCGCCGCGCAGGCGGTGGTGCTGCTGGTTCCGGCATAGCCGCCGCGGATCGCCCCGCATTTCCGCAGGAGCGGCTTCAGCCGCGAAAAGGCCGCCGGCCCAACCCCGCACCTGGCCTGGGCAAAGGCGGGAGAAGGCATGAAGGCCCCCTTCGCGGCTGAAGCCGTTCCTATGAAAATACCGGCCAGACATCGTTCCACAGGACTGACATGACCGATCTTCCCGCGCTTCCCCTTGCCTACGGTGTACCGGTACTGCGCGCGCTGATGCGCAGCGTGCCGGAGGACTTCCAGGTCGATGAACTGCCCGCCTTCGAGGCGAGCGGCGAGGGCGAGCACCTGCTGCTGGACATCCGCAAGCGCGGCGCCAACACCGTGGCCGTGGCCAGGCAACTGGCGCAGTGGGCCGGCGTGCCGGAGATGGGCGTCAGCTATGCCGGGCAGAAGGACCGGCATGCGGTGACCACGCAGCGCTTCAGCGTGCACCTGCCCAAGCGCGTCGCGCCGGACCTGGCGCTGCTGGAATCGGACGAAGTCCATGTGCTGGCCTCGACCTGGCACAACCGCAAACTGCAGCGCGGCGCGCTGGCCGGCAACCGCTTCAGGCTGGTGCTGCGTGAAGTGCGGGGCGAACGCCCTGCCATCGACGAGCGCCTGCAGGCCATCGCCGCGCGGGGCCTGCCCAACTGGTTCGGCGAGCAGCGTTTCGGCCGCGATGGCGGCAACGTGCCGGCCGCGCTGGCGATGTTCGCCGGCCGCCGGGTGCGCAAGGACCAGCGCTCCATGTTCCTGTCGGCGGCGCGTTCGGCGCTGTTCAACCGCGTGCTGGCCGCGCGGGTGGAACAGGGCAACTGGGACGGCGCGCTGGAGGGCGAGGTGTGGATGCTCGACGGCAGCCGCTCGGTGTTCGGCCCCGAGCCGATGAGCGAAGCCCTGGCCGAGCGCCTGGCGCGGTTCGACATCCATCCCAGCGGGCCGTTGTGGGGGGCGGGCGAACTGCGCGCCACCGGCGCGGCGCTGGAACTGGAGCAGGCGGCGCTGGCCGACGAGCAGGCATTGGCGCTGCGCGCCGGCCTGGAACAGGCCGGATTGAAGCAGGAGCGGCGCGCGCTGCGCCTGCGCCCGGCGCTGATGCAGCACGCTTGGCTGCAGGACGACATGCTGGAACTTTCCTTCGCGCTGCCGCCGGGCTGCTATGCCACGGCGGTGCTGCACGAACTGGGTGAAGTGAGCGAAGCCCCGCACCCGCAGGCGACCTAGGGCTGCGCGCTGCCGCGGTGGCGCGGCGTGCCGCGCTTCAGTCCTCCACGCACAGGTCAGGGTCGTCCACCACGCAGTCGCGCAGCGTGGCCGCGCTGCGCAGGCCGCGCGTGGCCGGGCCGGATGCGGCCGCGGCGGCCTGCGCCTGTGCATGCGGCAGCAGCAGCCACATCTGCGCCCGGTCGTTGGTGGCCAGCGCCAGCTGTCCGGCGCTGTCGCCGAAGCCCCAGAACAGGTCGGCGCGCACGCTGCCGCGGATCGCGCCGCCGGTGTCCTGGGCGAACATCAGGCGTTGCAGCGGCCCACCGCGCCTGGCCGGATCGCGGGTGGAGATGAAAACCGGCGATCCCAGGGGGATCGAACGCGGATCCACCGCCAGCGAGCGCCCGGCGCTGAGCGGCACGCCGAGGGCGCCGACCGGCCCTTGCGGGCCGTCGCCGCCGGTGTTGCGGAAGAACACATAGCTGGGATCGGGGATGCCGCTGCTGCCGCTGCTTGCGCCGCTGTCGGCGACCGGCCGGGAAGCGGAGGCCGATCCACTGCTGCCGGCGGGCGCACTCGCCGGCGCGACCAGCGCCAGCGATGCGGGGGGCTGTTTCTGCGACTGCGCCGGGGCAGGCGCGGCGGGCCTTGCCGGCGCCGCCGGGGCGTCCCCCATCAAGGCGGCGATCAGTGCCTGCACGTTGGCATTGGCGCTGACCGGGCGTGGCCGTGCCGGCATCGAGGCAGGCGTCGTGGTAGCGGCAGGCCGTTTGGCGGCGGCAGGCGGTGGCGCCTGCCCGGACAGGCGCGCGATCAGTTGCGCCACCTCGTCGTTGACTACTGCCGGTACCGTCGGGTCCGGCGCGAGCGCGCCGCTGGCCGCGCCCACGCGCAGGCCGCGGGTCTTGATGGCCTGCAGCACCAGGCCGGCGTCGGCGCTGCGGGTGACGTTGGGCAGGAAGGGCTGTCCGTTCTGTTCCAGATACGACACCCGGATGAGCGAGCCGTCTTCCAGTTCGATCTTGCCCGAGCCCTGGATCTGCAGTGAGTACAGCCGGCGCGCGTCGTCCACCCAGGCCAGTACCGGCGCGTCCAGTGCCTGCTGTTCGATCTCCTGGCGTGTCCAGTACGGACGCACGGTGGTGCCATCCAGGCGCACGCGCAGGCGTTTGTCGCGGATGTTGGGCCGGGCATCGTCCAGCGCCAATGTGTACTGGGCCGCCCCGGACGTACCCGGTTCCGCCGGCAGCAGGCGGTTGCCCTGCCGCACCAGCCACGCCGACGCGCCTTGCCCGCGCGCGGCGGCGTCGAGCGTCAGCAGGTCGCGCGGCAGGCCATATACCGGGTGGCGGAAGCGGTCGTCGCGCTGGCGGCGGCCATCGAGCAGGGGCTCGAAATAGCCGGTGATCAGCCCGTCGGGTTGCCGTGCCGGGGACATGATCTGGTAGGCGTAGAAATTGCGCAGGAAAAACCCGCGCAGGGCCGCGTCGCTGCCATCGAGTGCGTCGAAATCGGCGCAGATGCCGGCCCAGGCCGGCTTGCGCTGCAGGGCCTGGCAGGAGGCGCGCATGCCGTTGGCGCTCTCGTGCAGCGCGTCGCTGTCCCAGCCGGGCAGCTGCGCGTAGGACACCGGGAGGAAGGCGGCGTTGCGGGTCGCGAAGGCAGGCCCGAGCGTGTCGGCGGCGGGGACTTCGTCCGCCGATGCCGCGGCCGCAAGCAGGGCCGGCAGCAGGCCGTGCAGCAGCCAATGCCTGCGCTGGCGGACGCGGCGGTCCATCAGTTGCCGGTCCGTATTTCCACGCGGCGGTTCTCGCTGGCATAGGGGTCGTTGGCGTTGAGCAGTTCGCTCATGCCCTTGCCAGCGGAATTCAGGCGCGCGGCGGGCACGCCCTGCCGGATCAGTTCGCGCTTGACGGCCAGGGCGCGGCGTTCGGACAGCGCCTGGTTGTATGCCAGCGAGCCTTTGCCATCGGTATGGCCGATGACGGTGAACGAACGCGTCCCCAGCTGCGGCGCCTGCATGGCCGTGGCCAGGTTGTCCACCATGGCCTGCGAATTGCCGGAAATGCGGTCGGAGTTGAAGTCGAAGTTGATCTGTACCGAGATCGCCGCCTGCCTGGGCGCGACAGCCGGCTGCGGGGCCATCGTCGCCGCGGCCGCCGCGCCGGGGCGCAGGGCCCGGGTGGCGTTGGCCGGGTTCGTACCGGCTTTGTCGCCTTCCAGGCCGGAAATGATGTCGTCCACCGAGGCATCGGCTTTCATTGCCGTGGCCGGCGGCGCCTGCTGGGCATGCACGGGAAGGGCGGCGAGCGCCAGCAGCAGGGCGGCCAGCAGGGGCCCGGAGGTAATGCGACGGTTCATTGCGGCGATCTCCTGACGAGGGCGGATGGACCTGTTCGGCGGCAGCATGGGCGCATGCCCCGGCATTTTCGATACGGCGAACGGGATAGGCCGGTTGCCGCTCAGAGGCGTTTTCCGCGGGGCGACGCGGGGCCGGTATCGGCCCGGGCGGGATCGTGCGCGGGCTGGGCGTCGTCCAGCCGGGAACCGAGGCGCCGGCCATTGCGGGCCTCCGATTCCAGCAGGACCAGCGACAGCGCGGTGTCCTGCGCCAGCGGCGCGGGGGTGGCCGGGAGCATGGCTTCGATCAGGTTGCCGGCGTCGCCGCCGCGGGCCTGCACGCGTGCGCCGGTGCGCGCGGCCACGCCGGCGGCGACGCTGAGGCCGGGCGTGCGCTGGCCACTGGGCCAGGTCTGCTGCAGCAGTTGCGCCAGCGGAATGGGAGCGGCGGCGGAGAAGCGCGGGCCGTCGTCGTGTACCTGTATGCAGGGGGATTCGCTGCGGATGCGATGGCTCACCAGGACGCGGGAGGCGGCGCTGCCGATGGCGTTGGCGACCAGCGCCCGCAGCAGATGGGTGCTGGCCTGCGGCACGAGGAAGCGGCAACCGTGGCTGCGCCGCCAGCGCAGGCGTACCCCCTGTTGTGCGGCCAGGGCGTCGAGTTCCGGGCGGATCGCCGCGAACACCCGGGACAGCGGAACCGGACCGGTGTCGGTGCTGCCTGGCTGCGCCAGCCACTGCAGCAGCTGGTCGATCTCGTTCACCGCATCGGCCAGTTCGCGCACGCTGCTTTCCATGCCGTGCAGGGCGCTGCGCTGCGCCGGCTGCGCGTTTTCGTTGAGGCTGCCGGCATACAGGCTCAGCGCCTGCAGGGGTTGGCGCATGCGGGGAACGGCACTGGTCAGCAGCTCGGCCAGTTCGTCGGTCCCGGCGGGGACATCCAGGTGCCGTACCGGCGGCGCTGGCGTGGGCGGCGTGTCCGGGCGGTCGTCGCGTACCGGGGGACCGTGCGCGCGCCAGCAGGCCAGCGCGGCCAGCAGGGCCAGCAGCGACAAGGTGGCCAGCATGACCCACGGCCAGAGCGGGGCGGCAGGCGCGGTGCGCTGCGCGGCCGAGGCGGACCACGGCAGGGCCGCGATGGCCAGCGGCATGAGGCGCGACATCGCCACGGTCCCGGGCAGGGAGAGCGACATGGGGCAGGGTCAGGACAGGCAATGCGCGTGGATGCGGCGGCAGGCGGGCGTGGACATGCGGAACTCCTGGCGTGCCTGGATTGCCTGCCATTGGATGCAATGCCGCCATGCTTGGCGATACCGCTTGCGCGCTAGAGCGTGTTGCGTACGCCGATGCGGCCGCTGCAGGCGCCGGGCAGGCGGCCACGCGGGCGGGAGAGCATGCGGACGCCGGTCTATTCCGTATTGCCTATCGCGGCGGACGCGCGCGCGAACGCACAATCGCGGCACATCCTCCGAGGCGAACGCCATGGCCAAGCAGGTCGTCAACGGTGCGCTGCTGCAGTGCAGTTTCGGTGTCGCGCCCAGCTCGCTGGTGGTGTTGCCGGTCAACCGGGAGAACTCCAGCCAGCAGCCGGCGGCCACGATCATGGATCACATGCCGATGGTCAACGTGATGCCGTTCGGCATGTGCCTTTCGCCGGCCAACCCGAGCGTGGCCGCGGCCACCGCCGCCGCCCTCGGCGTGCTGACGCCGATGCCGTGCATTCCCAACACCCCCGCGCCGTGGGTGCCGGGCAGCCCGACCGTGCTGCTGGGGAACCAGCCCTGCCTCAACGACACTTCCACCTGCATGTGCCTGTGGGGAGGCACGATCACGGTCGCTTTCCCCGGCCAGCTCACGCACGAGATTCCCTGAGGAAGCCGGCTTTCAGAAATCCCCGCAACCGTTTTCGCGCTCGCTGTCGAGGCAGCTCATCAGGTTGGGCCGGGTACGCACGCGCGCCCATTCGCGGCCCAGCGTGTCGCCATTGGATTCCTGCTTCATGCCCAGCGGCGTATCCACCGGGCAGATGCCGGCCTGGCCGATGTTGAGGTCGTAGAGGTAGTTGTCCGGCGGCTGCAGCACGTAGTCGGGTGGCGTGGGCTGGCGCACCAGGCCGATATTCAGGGCGGTGGCATTGGCCGGCGCCTGCTCGAACACGTAATTGCGCGCCGACAGGCCGCTGCCGACGATGGCGTAGTCGCCGGGCAGCGAGAGCGGGGTGGCGTCGGTGGCGAACCTCGCCGTGCCGGTGGTGGCGGTCTGCAGCGTGTCGCCGTTGACGAAGCCGGTCACCGTGCCATGCAGTGTGCCGAGGCGCTGGCCCATCAGGATCGACAGCGGGTCGGCGACATAGGTGAGCAGGGCCGGGGTGACGAGCAGGGTGCCCGGCGAGACGGACAGGAAATAGCCGGGATTGGGCGAGTCGAATTTCCAGTCGATGGCGTAGCTGCCCGTGTCGCTGGCGGCGGTGGCGCTGGTGTATGCCGAGAGCGCGATCCTGTCATCGGCGAACAGTGGCGCGCTGACGGTATAGGTCAGCGGCGGGTTCTGCTGCCCGTATACGCGGCTCTGGTCGTCGAAGCGGATGGCCAGCACCGGCTGGGCGGCGTAGACGAAGTGATTGTCGGTGGCAGGAACGCCCACCGCGCAGGCGCCGGCATAGGTGCAGCCATAGAGGTTGGGCAGGTCGCTGCTGCCGGCCAGGCCGCCGCGGGTTTCGCCGCTCCAGGTCGAGGCCCAGATGCGCCAGCTGTCGGCGGCGCTCACGCTGGCGTTGCCGGCGTTGTCCAGCACGCCGGCGCTGACCAGGTCGACGCGGTTGCCGGAAACGTTGCCCCGCAGCGTCAGGTTGCCGGCCAGGCTGCGCACGAAGACGTTGCCGCCGGCACTGATGCCGGACGCGGTGAGCGGGGTGGTGCGGCTGTCGCCGGTCGTGCCGATGGCGCTCACCGTGCCGATCGCCAGCGCGGCGCTGTTGAGAAAGGCGAAACCGCCGCCGGCGCTGCCGGCGAGAGTGTCGCTGGCGACATGGTTGGCCGCCGCATCCAGCGCGACATTGCCGTTGGCCCGCACCAGCAGGTCGTGTGTGGTGATCGCGGCATTGGCCGTCTGGCCGATGTCGCCGCCGCTGGACAGGGCCAGGGTGTGGCCGCCGGTATCGAGGACGTCGTCCAGTTGGATGCCCGCGGTGCCGCCGTCGTTCTGCAGGGTGAGATCGCCGTTGCGGATGATCGCGTCGGCGACGGTGATCGCGCCGCCGTAAGCGGCGTGGCCGGCAACCAGTACGGGAGTGTCGAGATTGGCCAGTGTCCTGGCGCTGGCGAACAGGCCGCCGAGCACCATCGGCGCGGTGTCGTCGTCCACCACGGTACCGCCACTGACCGCACCAGTGCGCAGGTTGAGCACGCCGCTGCTGGACGCCGCGCCATCGACCTGCAGGGCGTTGGCCGATGCACTGCCCGCGCGCAGGACGACCATGCCACCGCCGTCCAGGCGGGAGCCGCTGTCGACCTGGATGCCATGGTGATGCTGCGACCAGCCCGATACCGACAGATCGCCGCTGCCGCGGATCCGCGAGGACTGGAGCAGGGCGACACCGGCATCGGCGGCGGCGCCGTTGGCGATGCCGCCGATGCCGATGGAACCGGTGCCGCCGTCGAGCGCCGTGGCCGATAGCAGTACCCCGGCACGGCCATTGCCCAGCAACTGCAGCCCGGTGGAGCGCAGCGATGCGCCGTAGGCGAGGATTCCCGTGCCGTCGCGGCTGCTCCCGTCGACGCGGATGTGCCCGCTGCCGGCAATCAGCGTACTGGCATCGAAGAACACGCCATGCGCGATTCCCCTGAAGCCGCTGCCGATGGATTGGCCGGCGATGGTGATGTCGCCGCCGCCGCTGTCGATGTCGCTGTCGGCGATGCCTACGCCGTAGGTCTGCGCCGTGCCGCCATCCAGGGCGATGCTGCCGCCCAGGCTGCCGATGCGCATGCCGGACAGGGTGATGCCTTCGCTGGAACTGGCGCGGCTGCCCATCGATACCGATCCACCGGCGGTCCGCAGCGCGCCACCGTACAGGCCGATGGTGGAAAGCGCGTCGAACACCAGGGCCAGCGGGGCGCTGCCGGCGAGCGACCAGGCGCCGGTGCTTGCGCCGCTGGCGGCCACGCCGCCCATGATCTGCCCGGCCGGCGTCCGGAAAGAGAGCGTCACCGGAAGCGGATTGGTGGCGGCGACGTTCACCCCCGGGGCGATGTTGATCTGGCTCGTCGGCCCGCCTGCGGCGCCAGCCTGCAGGCCGACGTCGCTGCCGGCGCTCAATGCGCCGGCCACGCTGGTGTCCGATACCAGGCTCGCATAGCCGCCGAAGCTGCCGTTGCCCGGAACGAGCGCGAGGTCGCCGCCGGATTCGATCCTCCACTGGCCGGGGCTGCCGCCGCCTGCCGATACGCGCAAGCCGCGCAGGTCCAGCCATGGCGCCTGGGTGAGGATCGTGCCACCGGCGCTGCCGCCGTCGGCGCGCAGGCTCGCCCGGGCTCCGGTGACGAGCGTTTCGCCGGCCTGCAGCAGGATGCTACCGCCCCTGCCGGCCCCACTGGCGTCGAGGGATGCGTCCTGGCCGATCTGTATGTTGTCGGCGGCGAGCGTGATGCTGCCGCGCCGGCTTCCGCTGCTGTCGACATTCAGGCTGCCGTCCGTTTCGACCAGATAGCCGGCGCGCAGATCGATGCTGCCGCCGTCGCTGGCGATGACGCCGTGGTTGATCGCCATGCCATCGTCGCCCGGCGCGGTGATGGTGAACTGGGTCAGTCCATCGCCATAGGGATCCAGGGTGATGCTCTGGCCGGCGATCAGGCCGATGCTGCCGCCGACGCCGGTCAGCGTGCCGTTGTTCTCGACCGAGCCCCCGAGTAAGGCGATCGT
Organism: Stenotrophomonas sp. PS02297; assembly: GCF_029959705.1. NCBI lineage: Bacteria > Pseudomonadati > Pseudomonadota > Gammaproteobacteria > Lysobacterales > Lysobacteraceae > Stenotrophomonas > Stenotrophomonas sp. PS02297. Next base: position 14,902 of record NZ_JASCOS010000002.1, read on the forward strand.
GCCATCGGGCCGGGTCGCGGTGAGGGTCGCGCCCCGGTCGACGACCACTGCCGCTGGCGGGTCGCCGTTCGCGGCATGCGCGAAGACATGGCGGCCGCTGGCCGCGCCGGCGCTGAAATCGACATCGTCGATGTCGAGGGTGGAAGCGACGATGCCGCCGACGTTGACCTGCGCGCTGCCGGCGAAGGTGATGCCGGACTGGTTGACCAGGAACACGGTGCCGTCGGGGGCGTTGATCGCGCCGGCGATCAACGATGCGAGCGGCGCGTCGCCGGCCCAGCCGACCACGCGGTTGAGGGTGACGCCCCGGGGCGTGGCGTGGTCGAAAATGACGGTATTGCCTTCGCTGATCGAAAACGAGCCCCACTCGATCACCGCGCCCTTGCCGGTCTGCCGGATCGTGGTGGTGGCATTGACCGGGATGACGTCGCCGGCACCGGGGTTGTAGGAGATCGTGGCATTGCCCACGGTCACGTTGCCGCCGCGCGGCAGTTCCGTGCTCGCGACCTGGGCCAGTGCCGGGGCGGCCGGCAGCGCCAGCACCGCCATCGCCAGGGCCATGCTCAGCGGATGGCGGGAAAGCGCGTGGCGCAGGGTGCGGTGGATGCGCGGAGTCATGGTGATCTCTCCTGATCAGAAACTGTGCTGGAGCTGCAGGTACAGCCGCGGTTCGCGGCGATCGGCCAACGGCCTGCCGGCATCGGGCCAGGACAGGCTGGCGTTGACCGTGTAGCGGCCCGGCCGCCCCCAGTTCACGCCCAGGCCGTAGCCGCGCAGGCTGCGGCCGTTGACCCGGGCCAGCGGATGGCGAAGGGTGTCGTACTGGCCGTGGGCGATGTCGTACAGCAGGAACGGCGTCAGGTTGTCGCTGGCCGACCAGCGCAGTTCCAGGTTGACCAGCCAGCCGCGATCGACCAGCAGCTCGTTGCTGGAGTAGGCGCGCACGGCGCGCGGCCCGCCCAGCGACAGCTGTTCGGACGGATCGAGATTCCGGCTCGCCGCCTGCAGGCCCGCGCCCAGGTACAGCGTGGTGCGCGCGCTCAATGCCTGCAGGCGGGTGGCCTGCACGGTGAACTTGGAGAACCCGCCTTCGGTCTGGCGGCCGAACGGGGAGTGGTCCAGCACGCGGGCCGCGGGGTCGTGGATATGCAGCCTGCCGCCATAGAGCGCGAGGTTGAACGAGGTGTAGCCGCCGCCCAGCAGGCGGTCGCGGTACTCGAAGCTGGTGCCGATGCCGATGCCCTGCACGCGCTTGCCCACGCTCAGGCCGACGGCCTCGAAGCGGTCGGTCAGCGCCTTGTTGTCGATGCCGGCGCGGACGAACCAGTTGCCGCTGCGTTGCCGCAGCGCGGGCCAGCTCAACGACAGATCGGTGATGTTGGCGGTGCCGGTGGCTTCCAGTGCGCGGAAGGCGCCGCCCAGTTCGTACTGCACGCGGCTGAAGCCGGCGCCGATGCGCGCGCCGTCGTAGCCGACCGGCATCTCATAGGACAGGCGGCCGAACAGGGTGTGCGCGTCCTCGGCCACCATCAGCCGCAGGTCGAGGTTGTCGCCATGGCCGGTCGGGCTGGCCCAGCGCAGGGTGCCGCCCAGGCGCGCGCGGCCGGATTCGGGCGTGCCGTGGTTGTCGGCTTCCAGCAGGAAGGACAGGGGCCGGCCCCTGTCCACCTTCACCACCAGGTTGCTGCTGCCGGCTTCCGCGCCGCTGCTGACCGCCGATCGCGGGCGGATGCCGGGCAGGTCGGACAACAGCAGCATGCGGCGTTCGTATTCGCGTCCGTCCAGCGGCTGGCCCGGCTGCAGCGTCGCCAGCATGCGTTCGACCCGCTCGCGCGGAATCGGCGCATCGTCGGCAACCTGCACATCGACCACGCCCAGCACGCCTTCGGCCACGCTGATCTGCACGTGGCCATCGCGCACCTCCTGCACCGGCACCACCGCCTGGGCGAGGAAATAGCCCCGGCTGCGGTACAGCGCCGTGATCTGCGCGGCGAGCGCCTGCAGCTCGGCCAGGCTCACCTGCCGGCCCAGCAGGGGCGCGGCCAGCGCCTGCAGGCGCGCCTCGTCCACCTGCGTGGCGCCACTGAAGCGCACCGCCTGCAGCAGGAAGGTCTGCTGCTGCGGTGGCGCCTTCATCTGCGGCTCCGCCGGCGCCAGCGACTGCAGCGGCGTTGCCTGCCCGTCATCGTCGGCACCGGCAGGCGCGTCCTCGCCGGCTGTCCCGGCCAGGGCCGCCGCCGGCAGCAGCAGGCCGGCGATGGTCCAGGCCAGCAGGGCGGCGCGGGGCTGGTGGTACGCGGGGAAAAGCCTGTTCATGTCACTTCTCCACCGTCAGACGCCAGTCGCCCACCAGGCTGAAGGCCGCCCAATAGAACGGATGCGAGGTGGCCGCATCGGCGATCACCGCCTGTTGCCCGGCCTGCAGCGCCTGTTGCGCGGGGACGCCTTCGCGCAGCCGGCCGTATAGGGCCTGCATCAGTTTCTCGGTTTCGCGGTCGGGCACCGGCCACAGCGAGGCCACCAGCGTGGATACGCCGGAAGACAGGAATGCACGGGTGAAGCCGAGCGCTTCGTCGCCGTTCTCGACCTTGCCCAGTCCGGATTCGCAGGCCGACAGCGTCACCAGCGCCACGTCGTGCAGGTCCAGCCCGATCACGTCGCGCGCCTCGAGGAAATGGGTCCTGCCATCGACGTCGGCGAACAGGATCTCCGAGCGCATCGGGTCGGCCAGGTCCACGCGCGCATGCGAAGCCACGTGCACCAGCCGCGCCTTCGGCGCCTGTGCGACGAAGCGTTCGCGGGTGGCGTCCTGCAGGAAATAGGTCTCCGGGCGCGGGAACAGCGCGGTGATGGTGCGCACTTCCTGCTCGGCATGCGGCAGCGGGCTGGCCACCGCCGGGCTGACCAGCGGATTGCCGAAGGCCAGCATGCGCGGCGGCGCGCTGCCACGCCCGGCCAGGCGCAGGGCGATGCTGGCCGAGGGCGCCACCGACAGGGGGTTGCGCTGCACCAGGTATTCATCGTCCATGCGCAAGGCCTGGAACGGCAGGTAGTGCAGCGGCCCGTGCGGCACGAACACCAGCGGCTGGCCGGCGGGAAGCTGCAACGGTTCCAGCAGCAGCCGGGCGACGCTGGCGCCGGCATTCACCGCGCCGGGATGCTGGTTGATGATCGCGTCGCGCCAGGCGGCCACCAGGCGTTCCAGATCGCTGCGGCCAAGTTTGAGGACGGTCATGCGCGCGCCGTCGCGGGAAACCACCCAGGCCAGCAGCCGGTCGGGCAGGGCGTGGTAGGCGACGAGGTGTTCATCCGGCTTGAGCTGGCCGCGCAGCTGCGCCACCGGCAGGGGCGGGGCGGCGATTCCGCCCGCGCCGCGGGCATGGCCGGCCACGGCGTCGAGCAGGGCGCGGGCCCGGCTGCGTTCGCTGATGTCGAACGCGCCTTCGGCATCGCCGGCATCGGCGCGCAATGCCACCGCGTGGTCGAACACGTCCTGGAAATCGGAGAACAGGCCCATCTTGAATTCGTCGCTGCGGAAGTGCGCGCGCACGTCGTCGAAGGCGGCGATGGCCTGTTCGTAGGCGCGTCCGGCGGCCTGCGCATCGCCCAGCGCGGACTGGCTTTCGGCAATGCCGGTCAGCGCCCACATGCGGTAGTTGCCTTCATCGCCCGGCACCGGGGTGTCGGCCAGCGTGCGGTACAGCGCCAGCGCGTCGGCGGGCCTGCCCTGCGCCAGCAGCAGGCGTGCGCGGGTGCGGTCGAGCTGGAAGCGCAGGGCCGGCGTCTCCGGCTCGGCCAGCGCATCCAGCTCGGTCTGTGCGCGGGCGGTGTCGCCGGCCAGCAGCAGCGCGTTGACCAGCGAGGCGCGGGCCAGCGGCAGGTAGCGCGGCGAGCTGGCGGCCACGGCCTGTTCGTAGGCCGTCACCGCTTCGGCGGGGCGGCGCTGGCGCATGCGCAGGTCGCCGATCACCTTGTATACCGGTCCCCGCACCTGCGCCGGATCCGAGGCCTGTCTGCCCAGCGCCAGCTGCGCGAACTGTTCGGCGCGTTCGCTCTGCCCGGCATAGTTGAAGACGATGGCCAGGTCGCGGTAGGACTTGGCCAGCAGGTCTTCGTTGCCGGTTTCCAGCGCTACATGCAGGGCCTTGCTGGCGGCCTGCACGCTGGCGCGGAACTCGCCTTTGTCGGCCAGCGCCACCGACTGGCTGCAGTAGGCGTAGCCGTCCAGCTTGACCGGTTCGGCCGCGTACAGCGCTGCGCCGTCGGCCGACAGCGACAGCGCCGTATCGGTGTCCTGCATGCGCGACAGCGCCCTGGCCACGGCGGTCAGGTCGTCGGCGGGAGCGGCAACCTGCGCGTGCGCGCCCAAGGCCGCCCAGGCCAGCAGCAGGCAGGGCAGCGCCGCGATGCGGCGGCGTGTCCGCCGATCGGAATATCCCGGAGTAGGGGCCCGCGTCATCCTGCCGCTCCTTGTGCAAAGCGCCGGGGGAAGGCGCACAGTAGGGGGGAGGAAACGAGTCTAGGAACCGGCCGGATGCTCGCCTATTTGTGGAATGGCGTAGCCCATTCGGCCGAGACGCCCGGCGCGTCGGCGCCGGTATTCCACGGTAGATTGCCCTCATGCACATCATCGATGACGCCGGCGAAGCGCGCCGCAGGATCACGTTGTCGTTCAGCAGCCGGCTGGCGTTGCTGGCGATCCTGCCGGCCATCCTGACCACCGTGCTGGTGGCCTGGGTGGTGACCCGCAACTACCAGCATGAAGTGCGCCAGTTCGGCACCTCCACCACGCAGATGCTGGCCGACAGCCTGGCCAGTGCGGCGGCGGGCCCGATGGAGCGCGGCGACCGCGAGGAGCTGGAGCGCATCGCCGCGCAGGTGGTGGCGGGCTCGATGCAGGTGAACGTGCAGTTCCTGTCCGGCGAAGGCGAGATCATCGCCGACGCGGGCATCCGCACCACCGATGGCGTGCACGCCATGCGCGGATTGCCGCCGTTTCCCGGCACCCACGCACCGGGCATGGTGCAGGTGTGGCTGAGCATGGAGCAGGCCCACGCCGCGCGCCGCGCGCAGTGGCTGACCACGGTCGCGCTGCTGGCCGCCGGCGTGCTGGTGGCCGGGGGCGTGAGCTGGCGCATGGCGCGGAGGATGGGCCGGCCGATCGCCGAGTTGACCGGCGTGGTGGAGCGCATCGGCCGCGGCGAACGCGGCATCATGGTGCCGGTAACCCGCAGCGGCGAGGTGGGACGCCTGCAGCGCGGTTTCAACGAGACCTCGCTGCTGCTGGACCGGGCCTGGGGCGAAATGGAGGCGCGGGTGGCCGCGGCGACGGCGGAGCTGGCGCACAAGAATGCGCGGCTGGAAGCGGTGGGGCTGGCGCGCGCGCGCTTTCTTGCCGCCGCCAGCCACGACCTGCGGCAGCCGCTGTACGCGCTGACCCTGTTCTCCTCGCTGTTGAAGGCGGGCATATCCGACCCGGTGCAGCTGGAGCGCGCCAGCCACGTGCAGGAATGCGTGGCCAGCCTCGACGCCCTGTTCGCCGAGCTGCTGGACATCTCCCGGCTGGACAGCGGTGCGATGCAGCCGGTGCCCAGTGCGTTCGCGCTGGATGGACTGTTCAACGACATCAGCAATACCTTCCGCGCCATCGCCGAGAAGCGGGAGCTGCGGCTGGTGCTGCGCAAGACCGATGTGCGGGTGGAAACCGACCGCATCATGCTCGCGCGCATCGTCAACAACCTGGTCAGCAACGCGCTGCGCTATACCCGCCACGGCGGCGTGCTGGTGGGGGTGCGCCGCGACAGCCCCGGCTGGGCCCGGCTGGAGGTGTGGGATACCGGCCTGGGCATCGAGCCGGAGGTGCAGCAGCGCGTGTTCGAGGAATTCTTCCAGGTCGATCCCGGCCGCCGCAGCGGCGAACACCGCGAGTACGGGCTTGGCCTGGGCCTGTCCACGGTGGAGCGCCTGGCGCGCCTGACCGGCTGCGAGGTCGGCCTGCGCTCGCGTCCGGGCCGCGGCAGCGTGTTCTCGGTGCGGGTACCGCTGGCGGCGGAGGATGCGCAGGGCATGGCGGCGACGCCGGCATCGGACACGGCGGAGGAGATCGACCTGGCCGGCGTGCGCGTGCTGGTGGTGGACGACGAGCCGGCCATCCTCAGGGGCATGCATCTGCTGCTGGACGCATGGGGCTGCCGCATGCGCAGTGCCCAGGACATCGGGCAGGCGCTGCGGATCGTGGCCGAATGGGGCGCGCCGGACATCGTGCTGACCGACCTGAAGCTGGCCAACGGCAAGACCGGGCTGGATGTCGTGGCCGCGCTGGAAGCATGGGGGGCGAAGCAGGCGCAGGCGCGCCGTTTCGCCTGTCTGGTCGTCACCGGCGAAACCAAGCCCGAGCAGCTGCAGGCCGTGCGGGATGCGGGCATGCGCGTGCTGTACAAGCCGTTGCCGCCGGAGCAGCTGCGTGCCGCGATGGCCGCGGCGCTGGCGGCTCAACGCACCTGATACACCTGCGTGCTCAGCTGCAGCACGGCGTCGAACTGTACCTTCTCCCGCGCCGGCCCCATTGCCATCAGCGCATCGACGCGGAAGCGCAGGGCGCGCTCCAGCGGCGAGGGCGGCTCCAGCGCGATGCGCACGCGGCTCAGCCGCGATTCGTGCTGGGCGATGGCCTGCTCCAGGTGGCGGCGGATGCGGTCGCGATCCTTCGGATCGAGCAGGCTGTACGAGGAGAAATCGGCGATGCCGTAGGTCAGCAGCGATCGGCGGCATTCGGCGAAGGCATCGGCAATCAGCCGCGCGCCCTCCGAGCGGGTGTTGAGCAGGTGCTCGAGGTCGCGGGAAATTCCCGCCCGCAGGCCATTGGCGCCACGGGCGGCATCGGGGTCTTCCTGCAGGCGGTCGAACAGGGTCGGCATGGGCTGTCATCCGCCGTGGCGGCGCATCGGCGCGGGAGCGGGCGGACCCGCGCCGGCGCCGGGCGCATCGATGCGCCGCGGGGCGCTACTTGGATTCGTTGCGGGTCCAGTCGTAGTTGGCCGGCACCACGCCGCCCAGCGTGCCATCGGCGTTCTGCGGCTTGTACTCGAAGGTGACCTTGCCGACGTTGAGCGAAAAACTGTCGTGCACCAGCGCATCGCCGGAGGCGGCGGTCGAATAGCTGCTGACGAACACCGCCTCGAAGGTGATGACCAGGTAATCGGCCTGTCCGCCCTGGCCGGACGCCTTGCGCACGCTCAGCACCACCTTGGGGATGTGCTTGCCGGTGGCGGCGGCGGCCATCAGCAGCGGGCTGGCCTTGTCGCATGGCTTGCTGAAGGTGAAGTCGTTGGCGGTGGATTTTCCCGAGCCGCCGCCACCGCCCTGGCCGGTGCTGCCATGGTTGACCACGCCCCAACTGAAGGCGGTGATATCGATTTCGTTGGCGTGCTTGCTGTCGGTGGATTCGCCGGGGATACCGTCGATTTTCAGGTGATAGTCCGAAGCGGCCATCGGAAGGCTCCTTGCTGGTGGCGGAAGTGCGGTGGAACGGGGCGGGCGAAGCGCGGGGCGCGGGGCGTCAACGCGCCGACTGCGGCAGTTCGGCGACCAGGCGCAGCGAAACGCTCAGTTCGTCGAGCTGGTAGTGCGGGCGCAGGAAGGCCACCGACTTGAAGCAGCCGGGCTTGCCGGGGATTTCGGCGACCTCGATGCGCGCTTCGCGCAAGGGGTATTTGGCCTTGGCCGACTGGCTGGCGTTGTCGTCCAGCAGTACGTACTGGGTGATCCAGTTGTTGAGGAACAGCTCCACGCTGGACTTGGAGGCGAAGCTGCCGACCTTGTCGCGCATCATCGCCTTCAGGTAATGGGCGATGCGGCTGACCGCGAAGATGTACTGCAGCTGCGAGGACAGCCGCGCATTGGCGTTGGCCGCGTCGGTGTTGTATTCCTTGGCCCTCTGCACCGACTGGGTGGAGAAGAACGCGGCGTAGTCGGTGTTCTTGCAGTGCACGAGCGGAACCATGCCCAGGTCGGCCAGTTCCTTCTCGCGGCGGTCGGTGATGGCGATCTCGGTGGGGCATTTCAGCGCCACCTCGCCGTCGTCGGTGGCGAAGGTATGCGCCGGCAGGCCCTCGACCAGGCCGCCGCCTTCGACGCCGCGGATCGCCGCGGTCCAGCCGTACTTGGCGAAGGCGTCGGTGATCTTGCTGCCCAGCGCGTAGGCGGCGTTCATCCACAGGTAGCGGTCGTGCTCCTTACCGGATACCGATTCGACGAAGTTGAACGCTTCCACCGGCGTGGTGTCCGGACCGTAGGGCAGGCGCCCGAGCACGCGCGGCATCGCCAGGCCGACGTAGCGCGAATCCTCGCTCTGGCGGAACGATTTCCACTTGGCGTACTCGACCGTGTCGAAGATCTTGGCCAGGTCGCGCGGGCCGGACAGCTCGGTGAAGCTCTCGAAACCCATCAGCTCCGGCGAGGCGGCGGACAGGAACGGCGCGTGCGCGGCGGCGGCCACGTGCGACATCTCGCCCAGCAGGTAGATGTCCTCGGGGTTGCGGCCGAACTCGAAATCGCCGATCAGGGTGGCGAAGGGCGAGCCGCCGAACGTGCCGTATTCCTCCTCGTAGATCTTCTTGAACACCTGGCTCTGGTCGAAATCCGAGGCGTTCCTGAAATCCTTGACCAGTTCCTTCTTGGTCACGTTGAAGAGCTTGATCTTCAGCGTGGTGCTGGTCTCGGAGTTGTCCACCAGGTACTTGAGCCCGCGCCAGCTGCCTTCCATCTGCTGGAAGTCGGCCATGTGCATGATGGCCGAGAGCTGGTCGGAGATGAGCTTGTCGATATCGGCGATGCGGGCGTCCAGCGACGAAATGGCGTCCTTGGACACCACCAGCGCGCCTTCGGTCACCTGGTTGACCAGCTCGGCCATCAGGTCGCGGGCGCGGTCCTTCTCCGAATCGGTCTTGGCGATCCGGCTCTGCGACAGTATCTGGTCGAACAGGCTGCTCTCGCCGGCTTGTGCGCCGGCGCTCGCGGTAGCGGTCTGGGTGCTGGCCATGGGCTGGGTACTCGCGGTTGCTGGAGGAAACGGGGGCGACGGTGCCGGTCGAGCGTCACTCCGGGGCGGAGGTTTTTCCCGCGCCGATCTCGCTGCTGAGCTGGGCGATCTTGTCGGTGTTCTGCAGGACGTCGTTGAGCAGGTCCTCGAACCGGTCGTTGCCTGCCGCCTTGTTGCGCAGGTCGGCCAGCTTCTGCCGCGCTTCCAGCAGCCTGCGCAGCGGCTCGACCTGCTGCACCACGTTCTCCGGGTCGAAATCGGCCAGGCTGGAGAACTGGATGTCCACCCCGATCCGCGAGCCATCGCCGGCCAGCGTGTTCTCCACCTGCCCGGCGATGCGCGGCTTTATCGCCTTCAACACGTCGTTGAAGTTGTCCTTGTCGACATTGATGAACTTGCGGTCCTTCAGCTTGGGCTGCGGAACTTCGCTCTGCCCGCTGAAATCGCCGATCACCCCGGCGACGAACGGCAGCTCCTTCTTCTCGATGGCGTCGCCCACTTCGACGTCATAGGTGAGCTGCACGCGCGGCGCGCGCACGCGGTCGAGCTTGTGCTGGGTACTTTCCTTGGCCATGGCGAGGGTTCCGGTGGTGGTGGGACGGCGCCCGGCGCGATGCGCGGCGGGGCAGGCGCAATGGAGTCTGTGCGGTGCGCAATGCGGGGGAAATCCATCGGAAGGCCAGAAAACGGCATATGCCTTTTGGCGCGCGGGGACGGCGAAGCGGCGCCGGCCCCGTCACCCCTGCGGCAGGCCGACGCGGGCGCGGATGGCGTTGAGCACGCTGTCGTCGCGCACCACTTCCTGCAGGAAGTCGGCCAGCGGCATGTCGGCCCAGCGCACGGCCTGGTCCAGCAGGGTGGAGACGGGACTATGCGGTTCGGTGCGGCGGAAGTAGCCGGCGATCTCGCCAAGCGCTTTCAGGGCGGCCTGTTTGCTGGCGGCGTTGTTGCCGGACAGGTCGAGCGTGCCGCCGCCATTTCCGGGGGTGGCGGCACGCGGCGCGGCGGCATCGCCGCCGATGTCGGCGGCGGGCGCCAGGCCGGCCTCCGCGGCCGGAGCCAGGCCCTTGGCCTGGGCGGCCTTCAGCAGCACCTGGCCGATGCGCTTGAGCGCGGCGTCGATGGCGGCGAGGCTGGGCGAGGCCCGGCCCAGGCGTTCGTCGGCGGTGGCCTTGAGGCGCTGCAGGGCGGCGCTGGCGGCGTTGCTGGCGGCCAGGCGTTCGCTCAGTACGGCATCGGGCGTGGCGGCGATGGCGGCATCGAAGGCTTCGCCGCTGGCCTTGCCTTCGGCCAGCGCGGCCTGCCAGGCGTCGTTGTTCTGGCGCTGCAGGTTGTCCACTTCGCGCGAGCTCTGCCAGTCGTTGAGGTTGAGCGGCGCGGCGCCGTCGGCGGTGAGCGGCATGGCCTGCAGGGCGGCGGCGAGATTGGTGTTGAGCCAGGCGATCTTGCCGGCGCGCTCGTCGGCGTCGTCGCCGTCCAGTTCCGGATACAGGCCGTCCCAGTACTGCTCCAGCAGGCCGGCGATCACGCTCAGCCCGTCGCGCGCGCCTTCCAGCCCCAGGCGGTTGATGGCGGCTTCGGTCAGCCAGCCGGCGGCCTGCAGATCCTTGCTGACGGTGGTGAGCACCTTGATCGACAGATCCAGCGCGCTGCGCCAGTCGGCGGTCTTCAGTTCGGTGGCCCAGTCGCCCTGCGACAGGCCGGGGTCGTCGAAGCGGCGCGCTTCGCGGATGCGGTCGAACAGGTCCGAGAAGCTGGCGTCCTCGCCGCAGGGCGAGTCGGCGCTGATCGGGGCCAGCAGCAGGTTGACGTCGAGGGCCATGGGCATGCTCCGTGGAAAGGTCAGTCGATGATCTGCCCCGGCAGTTCGCGCGGCGCGTCGGCCGCGCCGGACACGGCCTGCAGGAGCTGCGGCGAGGCGTCGATGCGCAGGTAGACGCGGGCCTGGCGGAAGCCGGCAGCGACCAGCCGGGGCTGCAGTTCCTGCCATTGCCCGGGGCTGTAGGAACTGCGGAAATCGGCCATGCCGAAGGCGTGGCTGCCACCGGCGAAATCCTGCAGCAGGCGCGCCATGCCGTCCTTGCCGCGATACAGCAGCACCAGCCGCGGGCTGTCGCCGACGACCGGTGCCGGCGGCGCGGGAGCGGCGGGCGTGTCGGCGGCAGCGGGGATCGCGTCGGGCAGCGTCGGCAGCGGCGGCAGGGCGATGCGGATGCGCGCCTCGGCGCAGGTCTGCGCCGACCATTGCGGCTGCATCTGCGCATCGCTGAGCGATTCGCCGCGGCTGCCGATGCTGCTGGTCTGCCCGCCGCAGGCCAGTTCGAAGACGGTGCCCTGCGCCCCTTCCTCCAGGGGCGACAGGTCCGATGGACTGTCCAGGGTGAAGGTGCCGGCCGGCACCGGCGCGTCGCTGGGCGGGCCGGCCTGGCCGGAGGCGATCAGGGCGACGAAGGCCGGAGCCAGCGGCATCGTCACGCCGGCCACGCTGACCGGGGTGCGCTCGCGTTCGCTGACGAAGGGCTTGAGCCAGTCGCCGACGAAGGCTTCGAGCTTGCCATGCGGCCCCAGCAGGGCGCCCTGGCGGGCCTCCGGCGGCAAGGCGGCCAGCGGTTGGAAGACGGTTTCCTGCCAGCGCTGCTGCAGGGTCCGGGCGGCCATCGTCGCCGTCGCCTGCCACAACAGGCGCGCCGGTCCGCGTGCGATCGCCCAGGCCGCCTGGTCCTGCGGGCTGAAGTTCTCGCCGTGGCCTTCCGGCGGCTTGTCGGTGGCGGCGAGCAGGCGCGCGTAGTCGTCGGCCGGCGGCTTGTCGCTGTTGCCGTGGCCGGCGAACAGCTCGCTGGCGATATGCCAGGCATCCTGCCCGGCGCCGGGGCCCTGCAGGCGCAGCCAGGCCTGGGCGAACGCCGGCGCCTGCGGGGCCAGCATCTGCAGCCGGGTGGCGCGCAGCGCCGGCACCCACGGCGGCGGTTCGATGCGGGTGCGCCACAGGGCGAGACTGTCGCCGATGAAGCCGGACAGGGGCCGCCACGAGGTCAGCCAGCGCGATTTCATCTGCGCCCAGCACTGGCTCCAGCGCAGGCCCACGGGCAGCGCCAGCGGCAGTCCGTAGACCTGTTCGTCCAGGCGGGCGAAGTACAGGGCATAGGGGTTGTCGTTGCCGGCGGCGCGCTTGAGCAGATCGTCCTCGCGCCCCTTCCACAGCGCCAGGCCGTCGCCGAAATGCGCCTGCAGGCCGCCCCAGGCGGCGAAGTAGTCGGTGAAGTACTGCCCGCGCAGCGCGTCTATGCGTTCCCGCGCCACGCCGGCGTCGGGCAGGGTGTCGAGAAAGGGCTCCACCACGTTCTCCCAGGCCGGCCGGGTGTAGGCCGCCGGTATCGCGGGCAGTGCGGTATCGGTGCCGACCAGGGCGCCGGCGGGCAGCCACCAGTCGGCCAGGGTGAAGCCGCCGCCGCGCGCCTGCGACCAGCTCTTCAACTGGCCGGGGGCGACGGCCTGCGTCGACTGCATCAGCCGGGCGAGCTGGCCGCGCAGGCGGTCGCGCTCATCGTCCAGCGTCTTTTTTTTTTGCCAGCGCAGATAGCCCAGGTAGGCGCCGAACAGCGCCATGCCGTTGTCGTGGTCGCGCGCGGTGTCGTGGTCGGCGCTGACGAACGGGGCGAACAGGCGCGAGCGCGCGTCGAAGGCGAGGTTCCCGCCGGCCTCGTGCTGCAGGCACCAGCGGCTGGAACCGCGGCAGTGTTCCAGCATGCGCAGGCGCTGGGCGATGGCCAGCGCGTGTTCCAGGCCGGCTTGGCCCTGTTCGATGTCCTGGCCCAGCATCTGGTCGTAGGGCGCCAGGATCAGGTTGGCGAAATCCTCGGTGACGCGCTGGCGGAGCGTGCCGATGTCGCGGTCGGCGCGGCGGATGCCGAAACCGAGCAGGGTCTTGTCGGCCGCGGATTCGAGCTGCTCGATGGTGCGTCCGCAGCTGGCCACCCATTCGATGCGGGCATTGCCCAGCCGGTCTTCCATCTCCCGGCAGGCGCTGTGGGTGCTGGCCAGCAGGCGGGTGTCGTCGCGGCGCGCGGTGGACAGGCCGTAGGCGAGGTACACGCTGAATCCCAGCAGCGCGGCCACGCCGGCCGAGGCCACCGCCATGCGTCCGGCATTGCCGCGCAGCGAGCTGCCGGCCAGCGGCTGGTCGCCCGGCAGGAAGCGGGTGAACAGGTCGGCCACGAATGCGCCGCCGGGGTTGGCGCTGTCGGCGCTGCCGGCGAAGTAGAGCCCGCGCCAGCTGGGCGTGCGCTGGAACGTGTTGTCTTCCAGCAGCAGGGTGACCAGCAGGTTCAGGCCGGAAGAGGCGCGGCGGATGGCGTCGAAGAACTCGAAGATGCCGCGCCGCTGCGCCGGGGTGGACTGGCCGCGCAGGGCGGTCAGGCCCAGGGCGTGCAGGCGGTCGAGCAGCGGGGTCAGCAGGCCGGGCAGGGCGTTGGCGTTCGCGCCTGCCGGTTCCAGCACATGGCCCAGCGCCTGGGCGAAGGCCTCGGCGGGCAGGGTGGCGCGCAGTTGCGGATAGCCGCGCAGGCGTTCCAGCCCGGTGACGGCGATATAGACCGGCACCCGCACCTGCAGGTGTTCCATGGCTTCGTCCACCAGCCGGCGCAGGCGCGTGGCGGTGGACTTGAGCGCATCGGCCGGGCCGAGCAGCGACTGGATCGACACCGCCAGCACGATGCCGTTGAGCGGCAGTTGCGCGCGCTCGCCGGCCAGCTGCATCAACGCCTGGTACCACAGCCCGCGTTCCAGCCGCGCGCCCGGTTCGCAGACGATGCGCGGATGCATCTGGATGGCGATCAGGTTCTTGAAGAACCACCACTGCCACACCGCTCCGGGGTCCGCCGCCGGTGCGGGGAACGGCGAGACGTCGGCGGCCGCGCGCAGCAGGCCGGAGGTGTCGGCGTCGTCGTCGCCGATCACCAGCATCCATGGCACCCGGTACAGCGGGTCGCGGCCCTTGTCCATTTCCGGCGAGCGGGCGATGGTGCGCTTGGCCTCGGCGATGGCGGCCTGCATCCGCGCCAGCGGTTCGCGTTCGTCGTCGGCATTGCCGGGGCCGAGATCGCCGATGCGCTTGCGCGCGCGTCCCTGCAGGGAGAAGCGGCGCCGGCCGGCGGCGAACCACCAGATCAGTGCGGCGGCGATCAGGCAGATGCCCAGCAGCTGCCAGAACCGCGCCGGCAGCTGCGGCAGCAGCTGGACCAGCACGAGGGTGCCGCCAACCAGCACGGCCAGCGCCAGCATGGCCAGCAGCAAGCGCGGCAGCCACGGCTTTTTCGCGCCCGCGGCGGCGCCATCGGCCAGCGGCTTGGCGCGGCGGAACAGGGCGAGCAGCGGAGCGAGCGGATTGGGCAGGTTCATGGCGCGGGCTCCGTCTGCATGAACATGTAGTCGGCGCTCATCGCACGGGCGTCGCCGTGGGCCTTGAGCATCTGCTCCAGCCGCGGCAGGTAGTCGCGGGCCGGTTCGATCATTTCGGTCGGCGCCTGTTCCGGCGCATACAGCGGCGTGGGCGAGGAAATCACCAGGATCAGCTCCTGCCCATAGGGCGCGGACACCTCCCACGCCACCGCGCCGCCGACATCGAACGGGGTGCCGGCGGGCACCAGGCCACGGTCGCCTTCGCGCGCGTTCGGATACATGTGCGCCACCTGGCCGTTGACGGTGAAGTAGTCCACGTACAGGTAGCCGTCGGCATTGCCCTGCACCAGGCGGGCGGTGACATTCTCGCCATCGGTGAAGCGCGCGGTGTGGCCGGCGCTCGGGGTGACCGACAGGCCGCTCTTCAGGTCGTGGTTGCGCGCGTACAGCGGCTTGACGATGCGCGTCACCTCGCAGTGCGGCCAGATGCGCAGCTGCACGTCGAAGCCGGCATCGCGCACGCCCTTGACCGCCGCGACCCGCTCCTTGAGCGCGGCCAGGTCCTCGGCGCGCGAGACATGGCCGGTCACCCGCGTCCGCCCGTCCCCGGCCACCGTCGCCGACAGGTCAGAGCAGGGGAAACCGGCGATCTGCCGGTCGACCAGCTCCTGCACGGTCGGGCCTTCCACCCTGGGCGCGGCGACCAGCAGATAGCCCAGGTAGAGCAGCGGGATCAGCAGCGCCACTACCAGACCAGCCTTCAGCAGCAGGCCGTCCCATTGCCGCGGATAGCGGGGGCCGGCAGGCGCCTGGCTGGCGTAGGGCTGCGGCGTGATCCGTTCCTCGCGCAGGGTGTGGATCGGGGCCGGCGGCACCGGCAGCTGGCGGGCATGCAGTTCCTTCAAGCGGCCCAGTTCGCCGCTGTCGCCGTTCTCGTAGTAGTACTGGCCGACGAAACCCAGCAGCAGGGTCTGGTAGAAGACCTCGCGCACTTCGTCCTGTTCGGCCTTGAGGTTGGACAGGTGGGTGAAGAACTCGTTGCCGGCGTTGTTGGTGTTGAACAGGGTGATCTGCAGCGGGGTGATGTGCGCGGTCAGCCAGGCCGGGTTGCGGGCCATGATCTCGTCGAACCAGGCGACCACCGCGAAGCTGGCTTCCTCGATCTGTTCCGGGCGCTTGCCGCCGGCGCTGGCCGAGCCGCGCGCGCGCTCCAGCAGGTCGCGCGCGTGCTCGATGATCGCCTGCGGCTGCTCGTCGGCGGCATTGGCCGCGATCTTCTCCTCCAGCGCCAGACCGAAGGAGAACAGCGGGGCGAAATGATGGACGAGGCGGGCCACGGTTCAGCGCCCCCCGCCGTGCGCGCGGGTGTTCATTCGTCGGCTCCCACCGGGAACAGCTTGATGACGGTGTCTTCCGGCGACAGGTCGGAGAACACCGCCAGGTTGCGCGCGTTCCTGATCATCTGCCAGAACGGGTGCGTGGTATCGACCTGGAAGTAGGTGGTGTTGGGCGTCTTCTGCGGCAGCTCTTCCGGCGGCACCGGCAGCAGGTCGATCTTCAGGCCGAACAGTGCGGCCTGCAGCAGGCGCGGCATCTCGTCCATCGAGGCGATCTTGGCGGTGCGCGACAGGCGGGTGAAGAGTTCCTGCCCGCGCACGTCCGATTCGATCGTCAGGTAGAAGCGGGTCTTGTCCGACTCGAACAGCGACGCCGGCAGGTCCGCCTTGTAGAAGCGGCCGTCCCAGGCCAGGGTGATGCCGACCTCGGCGCCGACGGTCAACGCCTTGATCAGCGCCTCGGCGCGCTCGAAGGCGAGGCGGAAGCAGCGCCGCAGGTCTTCGTGGTCGTAGTCCGGCAAGGCGGTTTCGATCGGGTTGGACGCCAGCCCGCCGAAATAGCCGATGTCCTCGGAGAATACCGAGAACTCGGCCACCAGCGTGCGCAGTTGCTGGTACAGCGGATAGGCCGGCACGCTGCCCAGGCGCACATGTTCGTCCAGCACCGGCATCCAGCGGGCGAAGGTCTGCATCATCAGCACGCGCATCACTTCCTGCGCGCTGGTGGAAGCGGCGCGGATGCCGCGCTGGCGCTTGCTGGCGGCGAAATCCTGCCCGCGCGACACCAGCAGGTCGCGCAGTGCGCGGGTCCAGCGCGACAGGTTGGTCGATGCGTCCAGGGCCAGCAGCGGCGGCACGTAGTCCTGCGACAGGCGGAACTTGCCCGGCGACAACGGCATTATCTCGGCGAACCGGTAGGCATCCCCCGAGCGCACCAGCACCTGCGCGTTCTCGTCCAGCGAGGTGACGATGCCCGGCTGGTACAGCAGGAAATCCACGTCCACCGCCGGCGCCGCCGGGTCGTAGGGATCGGCGATGCTGTCGCTGCCCAGCGCGTGGCGTTCGCCCAGGCGCCCGCCGTTGCCCATGCCCTGCAGCGTGCGTTCGCGGTTGAGCACCAGCCACAGGCCGATCGGGTTGGCGTCGCGCGGGACCAGCTCGGCCAGCGACCGCTGCGGTATGCGGGCGTTGCCGGTGGCCACCGCCGAACCGCCGTGCAGGCGTTCGCCGTCGCGGGTATGCAGCAGCAGCTGCTCGATGTCCACGATGCCCTCGCCCAGCGCGGCCTCGCGCAGCTGCAGGCGTTCGAAGCCCCAGGGGTGCGGCGACAGGCGCGCATGCAGGTGCTGGCGCATCGCCAGATGCCAGGCGTCCTGCGCCTGCAGGTGCTGCGGGCTGAGGAATGCGCCCTGGCCCCAGAAGACCTGGCGTTCGCCGGGCGTGGCCGGGGTGATGGTCGTGCTCACAGGGGTTGCGCCTCCACGCGATAGCCGGCGCGCAGCAGGGCGGCCAGCAGTCCGTCATAGCCGGGCAGGTGGATCGCGCCCACCGCGACCAGGCTTCCGCCTTGCGCCAGCACCTGCAGCAGCCGCGGCAGCCACTGCGCATTGCGCTGCTCGATCAGGCAGCGGCGGGCGCGCAGTTCGATGGCCCGGGCGCTGTCGCCGAGGCCGGACATGCGGTCCACATCCGCCAGCCAGGCCCAAAGGTCGCCGCGGTGGTAGAAGACGAGCGCGCGCGCCGACTCGTCCTGCATCTGCGAGGGCGCGCGCAGGCGTTCGGCGAGTACCTGCGCCTGTTCCTGCGACGACACGCAGTCCAGCGCCCGCAACTGCGCCGGCATGTCCTCCAGGTGCACCAGCGGCAGGCCGCCGGCGGCGGCCAGGTGCTGCACGCGCACGTCCATGGTGTCCTCGCCGACGCGTTCGCCGCGCGCTTCCAGCAGCGCCAGCACCAGCCACGGCTTCATCCGCGCCAGGGTGTCCGGCGCGATCTCCGGCAGCAGCTCATGCGCGCGGGCCAGCCCCTCGGGCCCGATCAGGGAGGTCAGCGACTGTTCCGGCGGCAGCCAGCGGTAGGCGTCCAGCACCGCATCGATGGGCGTGTCGACGTCCACTTCGTTGACCACGGTGGAGGCGGCGTCCACCAGCCGCTGCAGGCGTGCGCCGTCGATGCCGTGTTCGGTCTCGCTGCCGAAGTGGATGGTGCCCAGGATCCAGTTGGCACGACCCTGCGCGGGGGAGGCGTCGGCAGCGGTCGCGGTGACGGCATCCGCTGCCGGCGCGGCGCTGCCGGTGTCGTTGCCGATGTCTGCGGCGATGTCTGTGGCGGCGGCCGGCGGCGTGACCCGGAACAGAACGCCGTACCAGGGCAGGGTGCCGGCGGGCGAGGGCAAGGGCGGTGGCGGCAGCGGCGTGCGGGGCCTGCCGGGCGCCTGCTCCGACCCAGCGGCGGCCGCGCCCGTCGCGCTGTCCCGTGCCGCCGGCGCGGCCATGACATGCGCGCCCATTGCCGGCAGCAGGCAGGCAAGCGCAAGAGTCGTCAGGAGGCGGGGCGGGAGGTTCATGGCAACCGGGCTGGCCGCATGTCGCGGGACGCTGCATCTTTCCTGCTGGCCGATGCCGGCGGCCATATCGCCTGAGGACTAGGCCATCCGGCCTGTATCGGCTATTGCCCAGGCAGGGGCGGCGGACTATGGTCGTGCCCGTTCACTGCATGGCACGCGGCCGGACCCGCGCCGGCATCCCGCCGCACCCCGGGGACAGGATTCCATGAAGGTTTTGATTGCCGACGACCACCTCCTCATCGTCGAGGGCGTGAAAGCCAAATTGATGGAGCTTGGTGGCGATATCGAGTGCGTGGTCGCCATGGACATGGACGGTCTGGCGCGGGCGACGGCCAGCGTCGAACAGCTGGACCTGGCGCTGCTGGACATCGCCATTCCCGGCGCGGTCGGCTACCAGCACATCGCGCAGATGCGCCAGCGCCTGCCGGACACGCCGGTGATCGTGCTGTCCGGCTCCGAGGACCTGGACCTGATCCGCGTCCTGCTGGAACTGGGCGTCAACGGCTTCATCCCCAAGGCCTATTCGCCGGAAGTGATGCTGTCGGCGATCCGCCTGGTGCTCTCCGGCGGCGTCTATGTGCCGCCGATGCTGCTGGCCGGCGTGCAGGCGCGTGGCTGGACGCCGCCGGCAGCGATGGCGCCGGCGGTGGAAGCCGGCCATTCGCTCGATTCGCTGCGCAGCATCCTGACCGGCCGCCAGATCGACGTGATGATGCTGCTGTCGCAGGGCAAGCCGAACAAGCTGATCGCCCGCGACCTGGGCATCAGCGAAGGCACGGTCAAGATCCATCTGGCGGCGATCTTCCGCGCGCTCAACGTGCGCAACCGGGTGGAGGCGGTGGTGGCCTCCCGGCGCATGGTGGAGTCCTGAACGCGGATGGCGGCGTGACGCGGCGACAGGGCGTGCCCATAATGGCGTCCCTCCGGGGTCCCCGAACGGTCACGGCCATGGATGCCATGTCGCGTCGCGCGCTTATCCGCCTTGCCCTGCTGGCCAGCCTGGGGGCGGGCATCCTGTCCGCGTCCGGCCAGAACAGCGGCGCGCCGCCCCTGCGCTTCGGCATCCTGCCTACCGGCGGTCCGGCCGAATCCAGCGAGGACTGGCAGCCGGTGCTGGACGATATGTCCAAAGCATTGAAGCGCCCGGTGATCGGCGTGTCGGTCAGCACCTATGAAGGCATGTACCGCGCGGTGCTGGACAGGCGCGTGGACGTGGCTTTTCTTTCCGGCAAGCTGGCGCTGGACAGCGTGCTGGCCGGCAAGGCCAACGTGACCGTGCAGCTGGCGCGGCTGGATGGCGCGCCCGGTTACCGCGCGGTGCTGCTGGCGCACAAGGACGGGCCGATCCCCAATCTGGAGACGGTGTTTTCGGGCAGCAAGCGCTGGAGCTATGCGCGTGGCGAAGCGGTGTCCGTGTCCGGCTACCTGGCCCCGGAGGCGCAGCTGTTCGCCCGCCGCGGGGTGAATTCGGATTCCTACTTCAAGAGCGTGAAGGTGGACAACCACCAGAACAACGCGCTGGCCGTGGCCAACGGCGAAGTGGACCTGTGCAGCAACAATTCCGCCGACATGGAACGGTTCGCGAAAAGGTTCCCGCGGCAGAACGCGCAGCTGCGGGTGCTGTGGACCTCGGCGGTGATCCCGCATGCGGTACTGGTGACCGCACGCGACCTGCCGGACGCGGACAAGGAACAGGTGCGGCGTTTCCTGCTGGACTATGCGCGCGGCCGCAGCGCGCAGGCGGCCGCGCAGCTCGAGCACCTGCAGCGCGTGCACAAGCTGGCCGGTTTCATCGCCGCCAACGACAGCGTGCTGCTGCCGTTCGCGCAGATCGAGCACTCGCTGGAGCTGCGGCGCACCCGCGACGGCCGCTGGGTGGACGAAGCGGCGCGGCAGGCGCGCATCGACCGGGTCAACGCCGAATTCGCCGAAAGGAAGGCGATCCTGGAAGCGGGCGGCAGGCGCACCGCGCCACGCTGAGCGGCTGCCGGCCGGCCCGCTGGCGGCATGGCCTATCCCATCCGGCGAATGGGCGGGCTCCGTCCTCCTGCCTAGGCTTGGCCCATCTTCAGGCATAGGCCGGGGCCACCGGACAGGTAGCCATGCTCGACGAGTTGCTGCCCTATTACGAGAACGAACTCACCTACCTGCGCCGGCTCTCGCGCGAGTTCGCCGGGCGCTACCCGAAGATCGCCGCGCAGCTGATGCTGGAAGGCGAGGTCTGCGAGGACCCGCACGTCGAGCGGATGATCGAGTCGTTCGCCTTTCTCTCCGCGCGCATCCACAAGAAGCTGGACGACGAATTCCCGCAGGTCACCGAGGCGCTGCTGTCGGTGCTGTATCCGCACTTCCTGCGGCCGGTGCCGTCGATGTCGATCGCGCAGCTGCATCCGGCGCCGGGGGTGGAACTGACCACCATGCAGGAAGTGCCGCGCGACACCCTGCTGCTGACCCGCCCGGTGCAGGGGATGCCGGTGCGCTACCGCACCGCTTATCCGGTGCAGGTGTGGCCGATACAGGTGGCCGATGCGAAGCTGGAAGCGGCCGAACGCTCGGCCTTCGCGCTGGGCGCGGCGAGCCGGGTGGCGACGCTGCGCATCGCCCTGCGCGCCAGCGGCAGCGAACCGCTGGCGAAACTGTCGCTGCGCAGCCTGCGTTTCCACATCGATGGCGAAAGCCCGCTGGCGCACGCGCTGCACGAGATCGTGCTCAACGCCACCGAAGCGGTGTCGCTGCGCGATCCGCACAGCGGGCGCAGCGTGGCCTTGCCGGCGGCGGCGCTGCGGGCGGTGGGCTTCGACGAGGACGAAGGGCTGCTCGACTACGACGCGCGCTCCTTCCTCGGTTACCGCCTGATCCAGGAATACTTCGCGCTGCCCGAGAAATTCCTGTTCTTCCAGGTCGATGGGCTGGACCTGTCCGGCTTCGGCCAGCAGGCCGAACTGGTGCTGGAGATCGGCGCGTTCGGCCGGCCCGAGCGCCTGGCGCGGCTGGAACAGGCGGTCACCGCCGATACCTTCAGGCTCAACTGCACGCCCATCGTCAACCTGTTCAAGCAGCAGGCCGAGCCCATCCGGCTGACCCAGGAGCGCCACGAATACCCGGTGATTCCCGATGCGCGCCGCCCGCTGGGACTGGAGGTGTACTCGGTGGATTCGGTACGGCGCCTCACCCGCCAGGGCGACACCGGCAAGGTCACCGAGTTCGAGCCGTTCTACTCGGTGCGCCACGGCCTGCACGACGACCCGGACGCCTGTCACTGGTACGGGCAGCGGCAGCCTTCGCTGCGCGCCGACGACGAAGGCACCGAACTGTCGATCAGCCTGGTCGACCGCAACATGGACCCCACCGTGCCGGCGGTGGAAACGCTGTCGCTGTCGCTGACCTGCACCAACCGCGACCTGCCGTCGCAGCTGCCGTTCGGCGGCGAGGAGAGCGTGCTGCAGGTCGAGCGCGGCGGCGCCATCGGCCAGGCGCGCCTGTTGAAGAAGCCCACGCCGACCTGGCGCGCGCCGATGCGGCTGGCCAACCAGTGGCGGCTGATCTCCCACCTGGCGCTCAACCACCTGTCGATCGTCGAAGGCGGGCGCGACGCGCTGCTGGAGATCCTGAGCCTGTACAACTACGCCGATTCGGCCAGCCTGCGCAAACAGATCGCCGGCATCGTCCAGGTGCGCAGCACGCCCTCGCTGACCGCCATCGGCATGCCGCCGCGCCGCGCCTTCGTGCGCGGCACCGACATCGAGATCGACTTCGACGAAAGCCAGTACGTCGGCAGCGGCATCTACGTGCTGGCGCGGGTGCTGGACGTGTTCTTCGGCCTGTACTGCACCGCCAACTCCTATACGCGGCTGACCGTGCGCTCGCTGCAGCGCGAAGGCGAGCTGGCCCGCTTCCCGCCGCGCGCGGGGGCATGGCCGCTGGTGTGAGCATGGACGGCGCGCTCCCCGCCGCGACGGGCCTGGCCGATGGGCAGCAGACCCTGCCCGGCCAGGCCGCGGCCGCGCCGCTGCAGCGGCTGCAGGCCGATCCGCTGGCATTCGGGTTTTTCCAGGCGGTACGCATCCTGTATGCCAGCGCCGGTTTCGACGGGCGCGGCGGCGGTGGCCGGCCCGGACCGGTGCGGTTCGCCACGCCGGCCTCGCTGTCCTTCCCGGTGGCCGAACTGGCATCACTGGAACAGGAAGGCGGGGACTGGCGGATGGGGGTCAATTTCCTCGGGCTGACCGGCCCCAGCGGCGTGCTGCCGCGCCACTACACCGAGCACCTGATCGAGCTGAAGCAGCGCCGCGAGCGCGCCACCCAGGATTTCCTGGACCTGTTCAACCAGCGCGCGTTGTCGTTGTTCTGGCAGGCCTGGGGCAAGTACCGCCCGGAGATAGGCCGCGAATTCGGCTTCCGCAACGCGCCCCTGCGCTACGTGCATCACCTGGTCGGCCTGGGCACGCCGGCCCTGCAGGCACGGCTGGAAGAGGGCGCCGCGCCGGCGGCGGAGAAAGGAGCGGGCCGGCGCGCGCTGCCCTCGGCGGCCATCGGCTATTTCGCCGGGCTGATCTCGCAGCGGCCCCACGGCGCGGGGGCGCTGTCGCAGGTGATCGGGCAGTGCGTGGGCGCGCCGGTGACGGTGGAGAGCTGTCCGGGGACCTGGCAGCCGGCGCCGGCGCGCGACCGCATCCGCCTCGGGGCGCGCCAGCGCCTGGGCGAAGGCGTGCTCGGTCCGCGCTACTGGGATCGCCAGATCACCCTGCGCCTGCGGGTCGGGCCGTTGGACCGCCCGCGCTTCCGGGCCCTGCTGCCCGACCAGAAGCTGCTGGCCGACATCGCCGAGCTGGCGCGCTTCCTCACCGGCCTGTCGATGGACCTGCGCATCGGCCTGCTGCTGCGCGAGGACGAAGTGCCGCCATTGGCGCTGGGTGGCGCCGGCCCCGACCGCCCGCGGCTGGGCTGGAACACCTGGCTGCGCGGCCAGCGCCACGGCCGCCCGGCCGACGAATGCGAATTCCATTTCACGCAATGAGAGGCCCGTCATGGCACTGAACCTGCGTTCCCTGGTCTCCCGCCTGGATGCCACCTGCCGTTCGGCGATAGAGGGCGCCGCCGGCCTGTGCCTGGCGCGGACCCATTACGACGTCGAGATCGAACACCTGCTGGTCAAGCTGCTGGAAGCGGACAACACCGACCTCCACCGCATCCTGCGCCAGTTCGAGGTGCCGGCCGATGCGCTGGAGCGCGCGCTGGGCAAGGCGCTGGACGGATTGAATGCCGGCAACCAGCGCACCCCGGCGCTGAGCGCGCACATCCCGCTGCTGCTGGAGCGCGGCTGGGGATGGGCGTCGATCGAGTTCGGCGAATCGAAGATCCGCAGCGGCCACCTGCTGGTCGCGCTGCTGGCCGATGCCGAACTGCGCCGCCTGCTGGGCGACGCGGCGGGCGTGCTGGCGCCGGTCAACCTGGAAACGCTGCTGCAGAATTTCCACGCCATCGTCGCCGCTTCGGCGGAGGCGAAGCAGGCGCGCGGCCTGGGCGACGCCGCTGGCGCCCCCGCCGGCGCGGACATCGCGCCCGGTTCCGGCAGCGCCGGCGGCGCGCCCAGCGCCACGCCCAATCTGGACCAGTACTGCCAGAACCTGACGGCCAGGGCGCGCGAGGGCAGGCTCGATCCCGTGCTGGGCCGCGACGGCGAAATCCGGCAGATGGTCGACGTGCTCACCCGTCGCCGCCAGAACAACCCGATCCTCACCGGCGAGGCTGGCGTCGGCAAGACCGCGGTGGTCGAAGGACTGGCCGCGCGCATCGCCGCCGGCGACGTGCCCGCGCCGTTGCAGGGGGTGGAGGTGCTGTCGCTGGACCTGGGGCTGCTGCAGGCCGGCGCATCGGTCAAGGGCGAATTCGAGAACCGCCTGAAAGGCGTGATCGAGGAGGTCAAGGCCAGCCCCCGGCCGATCATCATGTTCATCGACGAGGCGCATACGCTGATCGGCGCGGGCGGGCAGGCGGGGCAGAACGATGCCGCCAACCTGCTGAAGCCGGCGTTGGCGCGCGGCGAGATGCGCACCATCGCCGCCACCACCTGGAGCGAGTACAAGAAATATTTCGAGAAGGACCCGGCGTTGACCCGGCGCTTCCAGGTGATCAAGGTCGAAGAGCCGGACGACGAGCGCGCGGTGGCGATGCTGCGCGGCGTGGCCGCGGCCATGTCCGCCCACCATGGCGTGCGCGTGCTCGAGGAGGCGGTGCGCGATGCGGTCAAGCTGTCTTCGCGCTACATCGCCGGCCGGCAGCTGCCGGACAAGGCGGTCAGCGTGCTCGACACCGCCTGCGCGCGCGTGGCGGTGGGGCAGGGCGCGACCCCGGCGCAGATCGAGGACCTGCGCCGGCGCGGCGAAGTGCTGGCCGCCGAGCACACCCAACTGCGGCGTGAGACGGCGGGCGGCGCCGACCATGCCTCGCGCCTGGCCGAACTCGACGCCGAACAGGCCGACGTGGCCGAACGGCTGCGATCGCTGGAGCTGCGCTGGCGGGGCGAGGGCGAACTGGTCGGGCGCATCCTGGCCGCGCTGGACGAACTCGAGGCGCTGCCCGAGGACGCGGCCGAGCGCGCCGGGAAAACCGCCGCGCTCGATGCCCTGCGCGCCGAACTGGCGCAGTTGCAGGGCCAGAACCCGATGGTGCTGCCGGTGGTGGATGCCAACGCGGTGGCGCAGATCGTCGCCGGCTGGACCGGCATCCCGGTCGGGCGCATGGTCGGCGACGAAATCCAGACCGTGCTCAACCTGCGCGAGAACCTGGAGCAGCGGGTGATCGGCCAGGGCCATGCGCTGGAGGCCATCGCCCAGCGCGTACGCACCTCGCGCGCCAACCTGGAAGACCCGGACAAGCCCAAGGGGGTTTTCCTGCTGGTCGGCACCAGCGGCGTGGGTAAGACCGAAACCGCGATCGCGCTGGCCGAGCTGCTGTACGGCGGCGAACGCAGCATGATCACCATCAACATGAGCGAGTACCAGGAGGCGCATACCGTCTCTTCGCTGAAAGGCTCGCCTCCCGGCTACGTCGGCTACGGCGAAGGCGGCGTGCTTACCGAAGCGGTGCGGCGCAAGCCGTATTCGGTGGTGCTGCTGGATGAGATCGAAAAGGCCCATCCCGACGTGCTGGAACTGTTCTTCCAGGTGTTCGACAAGGGCCGCATGGAGGACGGCGAGGGCCGCGAGATCGATTTCCGCAACACCATCATCATCCTCACCTCCAACGCCGGCACCGAGCTGATCATGCGCGCCTGCCGCGGCAATCCCGAGCCGCCGGACGTGGCCGCGCTCAACGAACTGCTCAAGCCGGAACTGAACGCGGTGTTCAAGCCGGCCTTCCTCGGCCGCACCACGGTGATCCCGTACTACCCGCTGGACGACGCCAACATGCGCAGGATCGTCCGCCTGAAGCTCGGCAAGATCGCCCGCCGCATCCAGGCCAGCCACAACGCCCGCCTCGACTACGACGAGGCACTGGTGGACGCGGTGGCCGCCCGCTGCACCGAGGTGGATTCGGGCGCGCGCAATATCGACCACATCCTCACCGGCAGCCTGCTGCCGGAAGTGGCCGGCGAGGTGCTGGTGCGCATGGGCCAGGGCCGGAGCTTCGGCAGCATCCACGTCAGCGTCGGCGACGACGGGCGTTTCGCCTATGCGCTGGAATGAGGCCAGGGCCGCCGTCCTCCCACCATCGGGCTAACCCGTCTGGCCGATACCGCCGCCACCGGCCCACGCGCGAGCATGTGCCGGCCGCCACCCGGTGACCGAGCCGCCATGCCTTTCAGCACCGCCCACCGCGCCTACAACCTGGTCAGCCCGCTCGGCGAGGATGCCCTGCTGGTGCATGCGGTGGAGGGCAGCGAAGGCCTGTCGCAGCTGTTCGAGTTCAACCTCACGCTGATGTCGCTGGACGATGCCATCGAGCCGGCGGCGATCATCGGCAAGCGCGTCCGGCTGGAGCTGGAGACGCTGGACGACAGGCGCTTCTGGACCGGCGTGGTCGTCGCCTTCGGCCGTACCGGCGTGCGCCAGCTGGGCGGCGACGACGAGGCTACCGTCTACCAGGCGCAGATGGTGCCGTGGGTATGGCAACTGCAGCTGCACGAGGACAGCCGCATCTTCCAGCAGTTGTCGGTGGTGGAGATCGCCGAACAGATACTGGGCGAGTTCGGCCTGGCCGATTTCGATTTCCAGCTCAACGAACGCTACCCGCCGCTGGAATACTGCGTGCAGTACCGCGAGACCACCTTCGCCTTCCTTTCGCGCCTGCTGGAAGCGTCGGGCATCCATTATTTCTTCCGGCACGAAGCCGAGGCCGAAGTGTGGGTGTTCACCGACAACCGCGACCGCAATCCGGAGATGCGGCCCAGGGAGCTGCGCTTCGCGCTGGCGGCCAGCGACGTGGAGAAGGACGACGACGACCTGCTGCTGACCCTGACCCGCCGCGAACACCTGCGCAGCGGGCGCGTGACACTGCGCGACTTCGATTTCAAGCGGCCGGCCACGCTGCTGGAATCGTCGATGGAATCGGTGCTGGAGATGGGCGACAACCGCAGCCTGGAGCGCTTCGTGCACCCGCCGCTGCACTACACCGAACAGGATGCCGGCGACCGCTTGGCCAAGCTGCTGGTAGAGATCGAGGAAACCGACCACGACACGCTGCAGGGCACCGGCAACGCGCGGATGATGTCGCCCGGTTATGTGTTCGGGCTGAGCGACCACCCCGACGACGCGCTCAACCGCGATTACCTGGTGGTCAGCGTGCAGCACCGGGGCCGCAACAACCTGGTCGAGGGGAACGCGCGCTACACCAACACCTTCACCGTCATCCCGCACGACACCCCCTGGCGCGCGCCGCTGCGCACGCCGCGGCCGACGATGCCCGGCCCGCAGACGGCCATGGTGGTCGGCCCGGCGGGCGAGGATATCCACTGCGACGAACATGGCCGCATCAAGGTGCAGTTCCACTGGGACCGGCGCGGCCAGCGTGACGACAAGAGCTCGTGCTGGCTGCGGGTCGCACAGATGTGGGCAGGGCGCGGTTGGGGCGCGCTGTTCATCCCGCGCGTCGGGATGGAGGTGGTGGTCGATTTCATCGAGGGCGACCCGGACGCGCCGCTGGTCACCGGTTGCGTGTACAACGGCGCCAACACCCCGCCGTACGCGCTGCCTGCAGAAGCGACCCGGACCGCATTGAAAAGCAGCTCTTCCAAGGGCGGCGATGGCTTCAACGAGTTGCGCTTCGAGGACAGGAAGGGCGAAGAGCAGCTGTTCGTGCACGCGCAGAAAGATGTCGATCTACGCACGCGCAACGACCGCCGCGAGTTTGTCGGCAACGACCGCAGCCTGACCGTGGAGCGCGACCGGCTGGAAACCACCCGGCGCGACCACAGCAACCGGGTCGAGCGCGACCGCATCACCGAGATCGTCCGCGACGACTCGCTCAAGGTCGATGGCAAGCAGGCGGTCAGGATCGCCGACTCGCTGTCGCTGAGCGTCGGGGCGGCGCACAACGTGGCGGTCAACGCCGATTCCAGCCACCAGGCCGCGGGCAACCTCTACCTCAAGGCCGGCGCCAACCTGGTGCTCGAGGCCGGCAGCAACATCACCCTGAAGGTCGGCGGCAGCTTCATCGCGATCAGCGCCGCCGGCGTGGATATCCAGGGACCGATGACCAAGATCAACAGCGGTGGCGCGCAGCAGTCCGGCAAGGCCGGCGCGCTGGTCGCACCGCTGGCGGCGCTGGCACCGTCCGCCGCGCTCACCGCCCTGGCCGGCAAGTCGATGGAGACCGGACCGCTGGGCCAGGTGCGCGGTGGCCGCCCGCCGGAAACCCTGCCGGACCACAAGCCCGACCCGGCCAAGACCCACTGGATCGAGGTCGAGCTGCTGGACGAGGCGGGCAGGCCCGTGCCCGGTGAAATGGTGCGGGTGGAACTGCCCGACGGCAGCGTCAGCACCGGCACCACCAACGACAAGGGCGTCTACCGGGTGGCGGGCCTCGACCCGGGCGACTGCCAGGTCACCTTTCCGGATCTGGACGAAAAAGCATGGGAGCCGGCATGAGCGGGTCCGACCAGGGGGCGTGGCACACGGTATCGGCCGGCGAGGGCATCGCCGCCATCGCCAAGAAGAACGGCTACCTGTGGAAGACGCTGTGGGAGCACGGCAACAACAGCCGGATCCGGTCGCAGCGGCCCAATCCCAACCAGCTGGTGGCCGGCGACAAGGTGTTCCTGCCGCCCAAGGGCCGGCGCCAGGAGGCGCGCGCCACCGATGCCCGCCACAGCTTCAGGCGCAAGGGCGAGCCGACGCGCCTGAAGCTGCAGCTGACCAGCATGGGCGAGCCGCGCGGGAACGAACCCTACACTCTGGTGTTCGCCGATACGGTCATCACCGGCAGCACCGACGGACAGGGACGCATCGACCAGCCGATCCCCGGCGAGGTCGCCACCGCCATGCTCACGCTCAACGAGGGTCGCGAACAGTACCCGCTGACCATCGGCCTGCTGGAACCGGTCGAAGAACCGCGCGGCGTGCAGCAGCGCCTGCTCAACCTGGGCTACGACTGCGGAGGCGAGGACGGACAGGCGGGCGCGGGCACCCGCGCGGCGCTGCTGCGGTTCCAGGCCGAGAATGGCCTGCAGCAGAGCGGCGAGATGGACGGGCCTACCCGCGACGCCCTGCGCGACCTGCACGTCTGAGCCGGACGAAGGGAGAATAACGATGGGACTGGGCGGACTGGGCGACACGGCCAAGGGGTTGGCCGACAAGGCCACCGACAACGTGGTGGGCAATGCCATCGATGCGCTGGCCGGCGACCTGGCCGGCAAGGCGGGAGGGAGCGCGCCGGGCACCGTGCGTTTCATCAAAGGCCGATCGCTGGCCGACGGACAGGACGCCGTTGGCGGCGCGGTGCAGAACGCACCGGCGGGCGAGGACGGGGGCAGGAAGAAGGAGAATGCCCTGTCCATCGATCCGCCGATCGAGTTCATCCACCTGGGCTGGGTCCACCCGGATGCGGTCAAGACCTTTGCAGGCGAGGCCGGCAGCCATGGCATCGCCTTCCGCGATGCGCTGCTGCGCGAGAACATCCTGCTCTGGTCGTTTGCCAGCTCGGCCCGGCGCGTGCTGCAGCAGGTCAAGGATTCGAAGGGTGCCGCCGGCGCCCTGCTGGAAACGGCAGGTTCGCTGCTCGGCGGAAAAAAGCAGGCGTCGCCGGGGCCCGAATCGATCGACCCGATCCTGGAACGGATCCGTAGCGCCGGCGACAAGGCCAACCGCGATGCGCCGACGTACACCGATCTGCACGATGCCGGCAAGGCGCTCGCCCAGGCCTGGGCGGATCTCAATGTCGCCTGCATGAGCGCGCTCAAGCCGGGCGAGGGCGGAGGCGCGGGCCTGCCCACCCTGCCCGGGGCCAACCTGATTCCGGGCGCGGTACCGGAGGTGGTGGCGAAGATTCCCGAATGGCTGTTCAAGGCGCAGGACTGCTACATGGCGATCTTCCGCGAAGCGCGCGTGGCCTACGAATGGCCGCTGATGAAGGCGGTCCATGAATATTCGGTGGCGGCGATCAAGGCGGACTGGCGGCCTACCTACGACATCTGGTTCCTGCGCGACAGGGCGGCGGCCGAGGGCGGGGGCGGCGACGCGGCCAGTGCTCCGGAGCAGGCCCTGCAGAAGGCGCAGGACGCATTGCAGGGGTTGCCCTCGTTCCAGGGCTTCGACCCCGGTGGCAGCGTCGCAAGCCCGCTGGGCAGCGTGCGCGAAGGCATCGCCGGTGCGCGCCGGGACGCGCGCGATTCGCTGGGTGATATCACCGGCTGGCTGGCCACCGCCGAAACCGAGCAGGCCAATGTCCCGGCCGAGGCCGCGGCCGCGCTGGGCGCGTGCTTCGCGGTGTTCAAGGGCGACCCGCAGGCCACGCCGCCGGTGCCGCCGCTGGCCGATGTCGTGGCCGCCGGCCTTGCCAGCGGGCTCGGCCTGAAAGGCGGGCTGCCGGGATTCCTGGCGTTCCATGTGGGCATCAGCTGCGACATCGCCCAGGTGGTGCTGCCGAAAATCTACAGCCACCTGCATGGACGCCTGGGCAAGCCGGATCCCGGCCTGTTCATGGCCGCCATCCACGACGCCATCGCCAGCCGCATCGTCGAACTGATCTGGGGGCTGATCTTCGGCAAGGACAGCGGCCCGGGCCACAACGATGCCGACGCGCAACGCAGGCGCGGTACCGATGTCGTCGATGGCCTGGGGCAGGGACAGCTGGGCACCGGCAATCTCATGCCCGGCACCGAGGAGCTGAAGAACAAGGCCGCCGACCTGGTGCGGCAGTTCGTCAACAGCCAGGCGAAGCATCTCAATGCGCTGTACCTGTTCCTGGCCCAGGATCTGTTCGAGGAACTGGGGCAGGCCTATGCCGACGCCGCGGCCCGCAGGCAGCTGACCATGGAGGCCTATCTGGGCCACCTGCCGCGCATGGCCGCGCTGCTCGCGCGCAACCTGACCTTCCCCCTGTTCAACCTGCTGCTCGACGTGTTCGGGCTGGGCGACAGGTTCGCCGGCCTGGCCTGGAACCCGGTACGCGAAAAGATCGGCCAGCTGGGAGGAATCGCCAACGCGGTCAAGGGCGCCAAGGACGACATCGGCCGGGCCGGCGCGGACATCCAGCGCGGCTCGCACCAGGCCGACGAGGCCATCGATGCGCGCAGGGAAAAACTGGGCGAGGACCTGCGTGGCCTGGGCAGCGCCGATACCAGCGACCTGATGGACGGCGGGCAGGCCAAGCGGCAGGCCCTGGAGACGCTGGGCAACGATGCCGGCTCGGCCCCCGGCGACATCTGGGATGCGGCAACCCGCAAGGAGGCCGAAGCGGCCGGAATCGCATTGCCGGAGCAGAAGGGCAGTGGCCCGATTTCCGCCGCGCGCAAGGCCGGCGGCGCCGCGGCCAGGATCGAACCGGGCGAGCCGGCACGCGTAGGCTACGTCAACGCCGAAGAGGAGGCCGAAGCGGTCAAGGGCCAGCAGGCGCCGCCGCCGGCGCCGCCTCCGGCCGCGGGCCGCACGGCGGGCGCCCTGCCGTTCTGAGCATCGCCGGCCGGGCTGGCGGCGGGACGGGCAAGCGACGGGGCCGGCTCAACGCCGTGCCAGCAGCACCAGCAGCGCCCCGGTGCCGCCCTGCGCGGGCGGTGCCGAATGGAAGGCCAGCACGTCGTTGCGCTGGCGCAGCAGGCGGTCGACGAGGTTCTTCAGCACCGGCGCGCCGCCATCGGACTGCAGGCCCTTGCCGTGGATGATGCGCACGCAGCCATGCTCGTGGGCGTGGGCTTCGAGCAGGAATCCGCGCAGCAGGTGCTCGGCCTGGAGCGCATTGGCGCCATGCAGGTCCAGTTCGTCCTGCACCGCGTACTGGCCGCGCTTGAGCCGCTGGAACATCCCCGGAGGCAGGGCGTCGCGGCGGTAACTGGCGACGTCGCCGGCTTCCAGCGGCGTGCTCGAATGCAGCAGCCGGGCGAATTCGCCCAGCGCCTGGGCCTCGTCCTGCTCGGCCATGCGCGCGCGCGCCCTGGGGCGCGGCCGGGTGGTGGCGGGCGCGTCCACCTTGCGCAGCGGCGTCACTTCGCCGATGGCCGAGCGGAACAGGGCGCCGTCGTCTTGGTCTTCAGGGTGCGACATGCGCATAGCGTAACGGCTGCGGCAATGCGGATGGCGTCACGGGAAGGCGATGGACGCATTCCGGTATCATGCCGGATCGGGCCATGCCGGCCGGTGCGCAGCGCACCGACGGGATGGCGGTAGACGGCGAGGCAGCGGGAGCGCCGTCATGGATTCAGCGATTCAGGTCTTCAATGCGCGTACTTGTAAGCAACGACGACGGCGTGGACGCCCCCGGCATCAGGATGCTCGCCGAGGAGCTGCGCAATGCCGGCCACGAGGTCACCGTGGTGGCGCCGGACCGCGACCGTTCCGGCGCCAGCAATTCCCTCACCCTGGACCGGCCGGTTCGGCTGCGCCGGATCGACCACTACACCTGCGCGGTGAGCGGCACGCCCACCGACTGCGTGCACCTGGCGTTGACCGGCATGCTGGAGCACGAGCCGGACATCGTGGTCTCGGGCATCAACAACGCCGCCAACCTCGGCGACGACGTGATCTATTCCGGCACGGTTTCGGCGGCGATGGAGGGGCGTTTCCTCGGCCTGCCGTCGGTGGCCGTGTCGCTGGTGACCCAGCGCCATGAAGCGAAGCATTTCCTGAGCGCCGCGCGCGCCGCCATCGAGATCGTGGCGCGGCTGATGGCCGATCCGTTGCCGGCCGACACCATCCTCAACGTCAACGTGCCGGACCTGCCGTGGGAGCAGATCCGCGGCTTCGAGGTGACGCGGCTGGGCAACCGCCATCGCGCCGAGGCCTGCATCCCGGCCAGCGATCCGCGCGGCAACACCGTGTACTGGATCGGCCCGGCCGGTTCCGAGCAGGATGCCGGCCCCGGTACCGATTTCCATGCGGTGCGCACCGGCCACATCTCGATCACGCCGATCCAGGTCGACCTGACCCGCTACGAGGCGCTGGAGAAAGTGGCCAGCTGGGTGGGCGGCCTGTCCGCGACATTGGGGCGCCAGGCATGACGCCACGCCTGCGTCTTTCGCCGGAGGCGGTCGGCAGCGGCATGACCTCGCAGCGGGTGCGCGACCGCCTGGTCGACCGCCTGCGCGACGGCGCCCACAGCGGCGGGGGCATCGGCGACGAGCGCGTGCTCAACGCCGTGCGGGTGGTGCCGCGGCACCTGTTCATCGACGAGGCGCTGGCCTCGCGCGCCTACGAGGACACCGCGCTGCCGATTGGCCATGGCCAGACCATCTCCCAGCCCTGGGTCGTGGCGCGCATGACCGAGGCGGTGCTGCAGGTGGCGCCGAAGACGGTGCTGGAAGTGGGCACCGGCTCGGGCTACCAGGCCGCGATCCTGGCGGCGGTCGGCCTGGAAGTATTCACCGTCGAGCGCATCGGCGACCTGCTGCGCCAGGCCCGCAAGCGCCTGCGGCAGCTGGGCATGAACGTGCGCAGCAAGCACGACGACGGCCGCATCGGCTGGCCCGAACACGGCCCGTACGACGCCATCGTCGTCACCGCCGCCGCACCGGCGCTGGTGGAGGCATTGATCGGGCAGCTGGCCGTCGGTGGCCGCCTGGTGGCGCCGGTTGGCGGCCCCGGCGGGCAGGTGCTGCTGCAACTTACCCGGCAGGCCGATGGCATCGTGCAGGAGGAACTGGCGCCGGTCAGCTTCGTGCCGCTGTTGTCGGGCATGCTGGACTGAACGCACTGGACTGACAGGGAAACCCCGCGACGATGAAGATATTCGGGCCGCTGTACGACCGCGCGCTGTACTGGGCCAGCCACAAGCGCGCGCCCACCTACCTGACGGTGCTGAGCTTCATCGAGGCCATCATCTTCCCGGTGATGCCGGAAGTGATGCTGATGCCGATGTGCGTGGCGCAGCCGCGCAAGGGCTGGCGCTTCGCCACGTTGAGCCTGGCCGGTTCGATGGTCGGCGCGATGGTCGGCTATGCGCTGGGCCACTATGCGTTCGAGGCGCTCAAGCCGCTGTTCGCCGCGCTGGGCATGTTGCCTGCCATCGAATCGGGCATCGCCACGCTGCAGGCGAAGATGGTCGAATCGCCGTGGGCGGTGTTCACCTTCCTGGTGCTGGGCGGCTTCATGCCGATCCCGATGAAGGTCTTCACGTGGGCATCCGGTATCGTCGGGGTGCCGCTGCCGCAGTATGTGCTGAGCATGCTGGTCGGGCGCGGCAAGCGTGTGTTCGTGCTGGCCGCGGTGATCCGCTTCGGCGGCGCGCGCGCGGCCGAAGCGCTGCGGCGCTGGATCGAACCGCTGGGCTGGATCGCGACCGCGCTGGTCGTCGGCCTGGTGGGTTGGCTGGTATGGAGGACGAAATTCGCATGAGTGCAGAGGTGAGGTTCAAGGGCGCGTTCAAGGCGGCCGCCGGCGCGGCGGCAATGCTGCTGGTCGCGGCGCTGGCCGGCTGCGGCACGGCCACGGTGGTCAAGCCTTCCGGCGGCGCATCCACGGCGCCGGCAACCCCGCGCACGTCGGTGGCCAAGCCGGGACAGACTGCGGTGGTGCGCCGTGGTGACACGCTGTACGCGCTGGCCCGCATCCACAACATCACGCCTGGCGACCTGGCGGCCTGGAACGGCCTGTCCAACCCGAACGCGATCTATCCGGGGCAGACGCTGCGGCTGTATCCGGGCAGCGGCGCCACCGCCTCGCGCCCTGCCACCGGCAGCAGTGGAGCCGCCACGCGTCCGGCCACGCCGCCACCGGCGGCGACGCCGGCCCCGGCCAACAGCGGCATCGGCTGGCGCTGGCCGGCCGACGGCGCGCTGGTCGGGCGGTTCGTCGCCGGCGAGACCACCAAGCAGGGCATCGACATCGCCGGCAGCAGCGGCCAGGCGGTACGCGCGGCCGGTCCAGGCGTGGTGGTCTACTCCGGCGCCGGCCTGGTCGGCTATGGAGAGCTGATCATCATCAAGCACAACGACCAGTGGCTGTCAGCCTATGGCCACAACCGCAAGCGCCTGGTCAACGAGGGGCAGAACGTCAAGGCCGGCGACCAGATCGCGGAGATGGGCCGTACCGGCACCTCGCGCGACATGCTGCACTTCGAGATCCGCTACAACGGCAAGCCGGTGGATCCGCTGCAGTACCTGCCGGCGCGTTGACGGTTGACTCGCCATCCGGGCTGATCCCCGCCCCGGTGCGGCGTGCGGGGCGTTCGCCATGGATGCGGCCGATGGGTTGCAGGCGCCCCCGGCACACCCCTGCTGCAATGGCCGGCCCTGTGGGGCCACCGCAGGGCCGGCGCATCAAGATCGCAGGTTGGCGGCCCGCCTACCCGGGCGAGGGAGGACAGGAATGCCGTTCGTCGAAGCCCTGAAGGAAGCCTGTTTCGTGGTGTTCCCGATCCATGCCGTCCTGAGGGTGCTGGCATGCGCCTTCGGCTGGCGTCGTCTGCAGGGGCTGGGCACGCTGGGCATCATGGTGGGCTGCGTGCTCGGCGCCGCGCTGGCGGCGCAGATGGGCATGGCACTGTTGTCCCGCAGCCTGATGATGGGCCTGATGGTCGGAGTCTTCCACTACCTGTTCGGCCTGCTGGAACGCAAAGCGCAGCGGCGCGACCAGGGCGGGCGTGCGCGCCCGGCCGGTACCGGTTAAGGAGAAAGAGAGTGGGGAAGCCGCGTTACTGGTTCGCCGCCAAGGAGCTCGGATGGGGCTGGGGATGGCCGCTGGCGTGGCAGGGATGGCTCGCCTATGCGGTAGCGGCGGTGCTGCTGGTGGCCAACTTCGTGGTATTCCCGCCTGCAGCCGATCCCGTGCGCTTCATCGTGTGCAACACGGGCGTGGTCCTGCTTCTCCTGCTCGTCTGCTGGTTCAAGGGCGAGCCATTGCGCTGACCGCAGGGCGTGCCTGGGATCGGGCGATGCGCCCCATCGCGGTGTTGCCCGCCGCGTGGAGGGCGGCGTCAGTTGCCGCCGGTTTCCAGGATGAACGCCGCGACCACGCGGCGGTTTTCGCCGGCCAGCACGTTGAAGGTGCGCGCCGCCGAGGCGTTGTTCATCACTTCGATGCCCACGCCGCGGGTCAGGCAGGCGGCCATGACCTCCACCGGCGGGAATACCTGCCGCTCGCCGGTGCCGAGGATGAGCACGGCCGGGTTCTGTTCCAGCGCCGGAGCCAGGTCCGCCACGGTGAGCCGGCCGACCGCGGCCACCGCCCAGTCCTCGATCAACTGATCGGGAGAGAGGATGAAGCTGCGCGCCAGCGTCCGGTCGTTGACCCGGGCCTGCTGGCCGTCGGCCGAGCGCAGGGAATAGATGTAGTCGGGCAGTTCGCGGCTCAGTTGCATCTTTGGCTTCTCGGCGGTCAGCCGCGGGGCAGCACGATCTGGCGCTTTTCCCGGGCCGGGCGGTACAGGACGGCGACGTGGCCGATGCGCTGGATCAGCGCGCTGCCGCTGGCGTCGACCAGCTCGCCGACCATGACGTCGCGCGCCTCGCGGTCCTCGGCGGCGACCTTCACCTTGATCAGTTCGTGGCGTTCCAGCACCTCGTCCAGTTCCGCCAGGAAGGCGGGGGTGACTCCCTTGCCGCCGATCTGCAGCAGTGCTTTCAGATCGTGGGCCATGCCGCGCAGGAATCGGTTCTGGGCCGGGGTGAGGACGATGGACATGCAGTGATTACGGGTTATCAAGGGGGTTCAGGGTATCATGCCCACCCCTACAGGCCCCATTCCGATGTCCCGCAGCAAGAGCAGTCAACGCTGGTTGAAGGAGCATTTCTCCGACCCCTTCGTGAAGAAGGCGCAGTCCGAGGGCATGCGTTCGCGCGCTGCCTACAAGCTGGAGGAGCTGCTCCAGCGCGACCGCCTGCTGAAGCCGAACATGGTGGTGGTCGACCTCGGCGCCGCGCCGGGCGGCTGGTCGCAGCAGGTGCGGAGACAACTGGGCGACAGCGGCCGGGTGCTGGCGCTGGACATCTTGGAGATGCCGCCGTTGGCCGGCGTGGAGTTCCTTCATGGTGACTTCAGGGAAGAAACCGTCCTATCCCAGTTCGAAGCCATGCTCGGCGGCCAGCCGGTGGACCTTGTCCTGTCGGATATGGCCCCCAATAAGAGTGGCATGGATGCGGTGGACCAGCCGCGGATGATGCACCTGGCGGAGCTGGCGATGGATTTCGCCGACAACCATCTCAAGCCGGGCGGGGCGTTCCTGATCAAGCTGTTCCAGGGCGTCGGCTTTGACGACTACGTGCGGGAAATGCGCCGCCGTTACGACAAGGTCGTGATCCGCAAGCCGGAAGCCTCGCGCAAGCGCTCGCCCGAGGTCTACGCCCTGGGCCAGGGCAAGCGTCCGCAGATCAAGTAAGCTCGACACCATACGAATCGCGTCAGAAATTAGAGGAACGCCGGAGCCGATGAGGATGAACGACCTGACCAAGAACCTCCTGCTATGGGTGGTTGTCGCCGTCGTGCTGATGGTGGTGTTCCAGAGTTTCGCCCCGCGCGGCGGCACGCCCACCGCCGGTGACGCGAACAACTACACCCAGTTCCTGCAGGAAGTGGACGCGGGCCGGATCAAATCGGTGGAGTTCACCGACGATACGACCCTGACCACCAATGCCATCCGCTTCAGGCGCAGCGACGGCAGCGAAGGCTCGCTGTACGCGCCGCGCGACGAGAAGCTCATCGATCAGCTCTACACCAAGAAGGTCGACATCGTGCGCATGAAGCCGGCCACCGGCCCGAGCTTCTGGAGCATCGCGCTGCAGTTCCTGCCGGTGCTGCTGCTGATCGGCTTCTGGATCTTCATGATGCGGCAGATGCAGGGCGGCGGTGGCGGCGCGAAGGGCGCGATGTCCTTCGGCAAGTCGCGCGCCAAGCTGCAGGGCGAGGACCAGATCAAGGTGACCTTCGCCGACGTGGCCGGCTGCGACGAGGCCAAGGAAGAAGTCGGCGAGCTGGTCGAATTCCTGCGCGACCCGTCCAAGTTCACCAAGCTGGGCGGCAAGATCCCGCGCGGCGTGCTGATGGTCGGCCCGCCGGGCACCGGCAAGACCCTGCTGGCGCGCGCCATCGCCGGCGAGGCCAAGGTGCCGTTCTTCGCGATCTCCGGTTCGGATTTCGTCGAGATGTTCGTCGGCGTCGGCGCCAGCCGCGTGCGCGACATGTTCGAGCAGGCCAAGAAGCATGCGCCGTGCATCATCTTCATCGACGAGATCGACGCGGTCGGCCGTCACCGCGGTTCGGGCATGGGCGGCGGGCATGACGAGCGCGAGCAGACCCTGAACCAGATGCTGGTCGAGATGGACGGCTTCGAGGGGGGCGAGGGCGTGATCGTGATCGCCGCCACCAACCGTCCGGACGTGCTCGACAAGGCGCTGCTGCGTCCGGGCCGCTTCGACCGCCAGGTCATGGTCGGCCTGCCCGACATCAAGGGCCGCGAGCAGATTCTGCGCGTGCACCTGCGCAAGGTGCCGGCTGCCGACGACGTCAGGCCGGAAGTGCTGGCGCGCGGCACTCCGGGTTTCTCCGGCGCCGACCTGGCCAACCTGGTCAACGAGGGCGCCCTGTTCGCCGCGCGCCGCGGCAAGCAGGAAGTGAGCATGCAGGACTTCGAGGACGCCAAGGACAAGATCTACATGGGTCCGGAGCGCCGCAGCATGGTCATGCGCGAGGAAGAGCGCCGCAACACCGCCTACCACGAGTCCGGCCACGCCGTTGTCGCCATGTCGCTGCCCAAGGCCGACCCGGTGCACAAGGTGACTATCATGCCGCGCGGCTGGGCGCTGGGCGTGACCTGGCAGCTGCCCGAGCACGACCACATCAGCAAGTACAAGGACCGCATGCTGGAGGAACTGGCGATCCTGTTCGGCGGCCGCATCGCCGAGGAGATCTTCGTCGGCGAGATGTCCACCGGCGCCTCCAACGACTTCGAGCGCGCCACCAAGCTGGCCCGCGGCATGGTCACCAAGTACGGCATGTCCGATGTGATGGGCACCATGGTCTACGCCGACGAGGAAGCCGGCTACGGCATGCACAGCAAGACCATTTCCGAGGCCACCCAGCAGAAGGTGGACGCGGAGATCCGTCGCATCCTGGACGAGCAGTACGACGTGGCGCGCCGCATCCTGGAGGACAAGCGCGACATCGTCGAGGCCATGACCGCCGCGCTGCTGGACTGGGAAACCATCGACGCCGAGCAGGTCAAGGCGATCATGGAAGGCCGCAAGCCCTCGCCGCCGGCCGGTTGGGTGGACAAGGGCAAGAGCGACCCGTCGGACGGCGACAAGGGCGGCGACGAACGCCCGGTGGCGCCGATCAGCGATCCGGCCGGGCAGCATTGAACCTGCCGCCAGGATGTTGAACAGGACGGGCCGGATATTCCGGCCCTTCCTGTTTCCGGGAGCCGGCAACCAGGCCCGTCGTGGGCTGGCGCATCCGTGGAGAGCGCCTGTCCGCGGGGTTCCGCTTCCCGGCTCCCGGGAAAGCACGGGCAGGGGCCTCGCGGGCAGCTCCGCTTCCACGCCCGC
This sequence comes from Stenotrophomonas sp. PS02297, assembly GCF_029959705.1. Lineage (NCBI taxonomy): Bacteria > Pseudomonadati > Pseudomonadota > Gammaproteobacteria > Lysobacterales > Lysobacteraceae > Stenotrophomonas > Stenotrophomonas sp. PS02297. The sequence continues at coordinate 54,369 of NZ_JASCOS010000002.1, forward strand.
AGGCTTTTCACTATGGAAGCCCCCTTCAGCCTCGATGGTTCCGGTGACCGCATCCGCGGGAGACAATGGGCCACCGTGCCCCAGCCGCTTGCCGAATGACCGCCCAGACTCCCGCTCCCAATACCTCCACCCACATCCCCGAAATGGTGATCGCCACCGTGGCCGGCGTCGCTTTCGGGGTGAAGACCGGCCATTACCTGGCGGGCATCTTCATCGGCATCGTGCTGGGCGTGGCGCTCAGCGTGCTCGGCACCGTGGTCCGGGCGAGGAGCCGGCGCTGATGTTCGATACGTCACCGGTACTGGATTGCGCCGGCCGACCGCTGCGGCTTGACCGCCCGCGGGTGATGGGCATCGTCAACGTCACCCCGGATTCGTTCTCCGATGGCGGACGGCACTTCGATACCGGCGCGGCCATCGCCCATGCGCTGGCGCTGATCGAGCAGGGCGCGGACCTGCTTGATGTCGGCGGCGAGTCCACCCGGCCGGGCGCCGTGCAGGTATCGGTGCAGGAGGAGATCGACCGCGTGGTACCGGTGATCGAGGCGCTGGTGGCGCGCGTGCCGGTGCCGGTCAGCGTCGACACCTTCAAGCCGGAGGTGATGCGCGCGGCGCTCGCCGCCGGCGCCGGCATGGTCAACGACGTGCAGGCCCTGCGCCAACCCGGCGCGCTGGAAGCCGTGGCAGGTTCCGGTGCCGCGGTGGTGCTGATGCACGCGGTCGGCGGGCCGCATGACGCCGGCATGGCCTGGGACAGCGACGATGTCGCCGGCGACGTGCAGCGTTTTCTTGCCGAGCGGATCTTCGCCGCGGAGATGGCCGGCATCGCCCGCAACCGGCTGGTGGCCGACCCCGGCTATGGCTTCAACAAGGACGCCGCGCAGAACTTCGCGCTGCTGGCGGCCCAGGAAAAACTGCTGGCGCTGGGCGTGCCGCTGCTGGTGGGATTGTCGCGCAAACGCTGCATCGGCGAGGTCACCGGGCGTGGTGTCGCCGCCGAACGCCTGGCAGGCTCGGTCGCCGCGCACCTGCTGGCGGTGCAGCGCGGGGCGAAGATCGTGCGTGTGCATGACGTGGCCGCCACGGTCGATGCGTTGAAGGTGCTGGCGGCGCTTGACGCGGTGCCGGCGCCGCGCGCCGATCGGCCGGCAATGCCGCGCTGGCCGGACGAGGACTGATGGCGGCGGACGCGCGGCCGCTGGCCATCGCGCTGATGGGGCCCACCGCCTCGGGCAAGACCGCGGCGGCGATCGAACTGGCCAGGCGCCATGGCGGCGAGATCGTCAGCGTCGATTCGGCGCTGGTGTACCGCGGGCTGGAAATCGGCGCGGCCAAGCCCGACGAAGCCGAGCGCGCCGGCATTCCCCACCATCTGCTGGATCTGCGCGATCCCTGGCAGAGCTACTCGGCCGCCGAGTTCGCCGCCGATGCGGCCGCCGCGGTGCGAGACATCGTCGCCCGCGGCCGGTTGCCGATCCTGGCCGGCGGCACCGGACTGTATTTCCGCGCGCTGCTGCAGGGGCTTTCGCCGATGCCGGAGGCCGACCCGGCCGTCCGCGCGGCGATCGGCGCCGAAGCCGAGGCGCTGGGTTGGCCGGCGCTGCACGCGCAGCTGGCGCAGGTCGACCCGGCCGCGGCCGGGCGCATCCATGCCACCGATCCGCAGCGCATCCAGCGCGCGTTGGAGGTCTACCGGCTCACCGGCAAGCCGATCAGCCATTGGCAGGCGCTGCCCGGCGTCGCCCGCCTGCCGGCGCGCGTGCTCAAGCTGGTGCTGGCGCCGGCCGACCGCGCGGTGCTGCACGCCCGCATCGAGCGCCGCTTCGACCTGATGCTCGAACAGGGATTCCTCGACGAAGTGCGGCGCCTGCGCGCCCTGCCGGCGATGGCCGGCGTGGCGGTTCCTCTGGACCTGCCGGCGATCCGCGCGGTGGGTTACCGCCAGGCCTGGCAGTTCCTGGAAGGGCAGGACGAGGCGGCCGCATTCCGCGACAAGGCGATCTTCGCGACCCGCCAGCTGGCCAAGCGCCAGCTCACCTGGCTGCGCGGCGAACGGGACGCGCGCTGGTTCGACCCGGCCACCGACATGCCGCGTCTGCACGAGGCGATTTCCCTGTTTCTGGCAAGGTGAGCGGGCGTGCGGCGGTGTACCATCGGCAGTCCGGCGCGGCGGGGGAAGCCGCGCCGGCCCATAAGAACAATAACTAGGAGTTGAAGATGTCCAAGGGGCAATCCTTGCAGGACCCGTTCCTGAACGCACTGCGCCGCGAGCGCGTGCCGGTTTCGGTCTACCTGGTCAATGGCATCAAGCTGCAGGGCACGATCGAGTCGTTCGACCAGTTCGTGGTGCTGCTGCGCAATACGGTCAGCCAGATGGTCTACAAGCACGCCATTTCCACCGTGGTGCCGGCGCGCAACGTGCGCGTGGGGCCGGGCGGCGGCTATGTGCAATCGGCCGACAGCAATCAGGCAGGCGATGACGACAACGAATAAGCAGGACGTGGCGCGTGTTTGACCGCTCCAAACGAGGCGAACACGCGCTGTTGATCCAGCCGCACGCAGGGCGGCTGGAAGAGGATGTGCTGGAAGAGTTCACCGACCTGGCCCGCTCGGCCGGGGCCAGCATCGCGGCCACCGTGACCGCGCGCATCGACCGCCCCAATCCCTCCACCCTGATCGGCAGCGGCAAGCTGGACGAGGTCAAGGCCATGGCCGACGCCACCGGCGCCGACCTGGTGCTGGTCAACCACGCCTTGACCCCGGTGCAGGAGCGCAACCTGGAACGGTTCCTGGAGCGGCGCGTGATCGACCGCACCGGGCTGATCCTGGACATCTTCGCCCAGCGTGCGCACAGCCACGAAGGCAAGCTGCAGGTGGAGCTGGCGCAGCTGCGCCACCTGGCCACGCGCCTGGTGCGCGGCTGGACCCACCTGGAGCGCCAGCGCGGCGGTTCCATCGGCCTGCGTGGCCCCGGCGAGACCCAGCTGGAAACCGACCGCCGGTTGCTGCAGAAGCGCGTGGAGCAGCTGCAGAAGCGCCTGGAGAAGGTGGAAGTGCAGCGCACCCAGATGCGCCGCGCGCGCGTGCGCAGCGAGATGCCGCGCGTGGCCCTGGTGGGCTATACCAACGCCGGCAAGTCGACGCTGTTCAACGCGCTGACCGGAGCCGGGGCGTACGCCGCCGACCAGCTGTTCGCCACGCTTGATCCGACCGTGCGCCGCATCCAACTGCCCGGCGGCAACGCGATGCTGGCCGACACCGTCGGTTTCGTCCGCGACCTGCCGCACGAACTGGTCGCCGCGTTCCGCTCCACGCTGAGCGAGGCGCGCGAGGCGGATTTCCTGCTGCACCTGGTCGATGCCGCCGATCCGCTGCGCGAGGAGCGCATCGCCCAGGTGGACGAGGTGCTGGAAGCGGTGGGGGCCGGTGAGCTGCCGCAGCTGCTGGTGTTCAACAAGATCGACCGCATCGAAGGTGCGGAGGTGCGCCACGACGCGCAGGACGGTGTGCCGGACGAAGCGCGGCGCGAACGCGTGTGGATCTCCGCGCGCGACGGCCGCGGCCTGGAGCTGCTGCAGTCGGTGCTGGGCAAGCGCCTGGGCCTGCAGCATGTCACCGGCCGCGTGCGCCTGCCGCCCGGCGCCGGCCGGCTGCGTTCGCGCCTGCACCAGCTTGAAGTCATCCGCAGCGAACAGGCAGACGAGGAAGGCTGGTTGATCGACGTGGACATTCCCATCGCCGAGGCGGAGAAGCTGGCCGCCGGCGCCGACGGGGAGGTGATCCGCGCATTGCTGCCGGTGCGCACGCCGGAGTGGTGAGAGGGCGGACAAGGGAGTTCCGGCGCGGATGTCGTCGGCGCCGGTGGATGGAACGGATGGCTGTCCATGACAGGGAGGAAGGCGATGAAAGCGCAATGGATGTGGGGTGCGGGCATGTGGCTGGCGTTGATGCCGACCTGGGCGCAGGCGGAAACACCAGCGGAACCGCGCTATGTCATCAGCAAGGCACTGGAGATCGATGAAGCCTGTCTTGAACGACTGGTGCGCCAGTATGAAGACGGCAGTGAGCCGCTGGATACTTCCCGGTTGGAGCGGTTCAAGGAGCACCTGCGTACCTGCGGTTGGCCGAGTGTGCCGTCCGCCGGCAGGCGCGGCGTGGATGCAGCGGGAAGTCTGCTGCTGAGAGCCAGCGCGGACGATGCTTTCCAGGAGCAGATCATCGATCTGGTCCAGGAGCGGGTTGGCGTTGATCTTGATGCCTTCGGGTACGCCTGGCTCAACGACACGATCCAGTTGCAGCACGGCCGTGCACAGCAGTTCGGCGCGTGCGTCGCGGTGGAGAACGGCAGGGCGGTGTTGTCGCCGAAACCGGAAAAAACGCCGCGCTTCTGGCGGGATTTTATGGGGCTGTCGCCGGTCGAGGAATGGCTGGAGGGCCTGCAGGCCCGGCTTGATGCGGGCAGCAGTCTCGGCATGGCCGAACTTTCGCCGCCGTTGGCGATGGAGGCCTACCAGCCCTTCACCCAGCCCGAGCTGCGCCGTCTGATCGGCAGGATGATCAATCGCGACCAGGATGCCAGGGGCGAGGCGGTGGCGGCGATGAGGCAGGGCGATGAAGAGCGGCGCAAGATGCTGGACCGGCAGATCGCGGAAATCGATGCGGAGAACCGCGCCACCCTGCAGGACATCTTCGGAAAGCATGGCTTCCCGACCCCGGAGATGATCGGCCGCGATGGTGTCTCCTCGGTGTTCCTGCTGGTGCAGCATGCCGATGACGATCCTGGCTTCCAGGCACGCGCTCTGGAATTGGCCGAGCCGCTGATGCAGCGCCGCGGCATGTCGCGACAGCAGTACGCGATGCTGACAGACCGGGTATTGCTGGCACGGGATCAGCCGCAGCGGTATGGATCGCAATACAAGGTCGAGCAAGGCATGGTCGCACTGCTTCCGCTGGCCGATCCGGAGAGCGTGGACATGCGTCGGGCGCAGATGGCGATGGGGACGTTGGCCAGTTACCTGGATGCAGTCGCCAAGCAGTTGGGGGCAAGTGTCGAGTCCGGCGGATCAGGCAACTGATGCGCGCGCTTGCTGCCGCCTGGTGGCGAACCGATTGGGTGCAGCAACAGGAGCGACGAGGGCTCCTGTTCTTGGGCGGCCGTTCCGGAGACAGCTGCGCCGGCCTCGGCGCATTGCCGGAACATAAAGGTGCCAGAGGGCGTCTTGGTGTGCTGTCGTAGTTGACCCCTGCCGCGCCGCAGGGCCGGCAGGGCACCATGGTGGTGGGTGCGTCGCCACGCGCCGGGATGCTGCCGCGTCGGAACCGGCGTTACTTCAAACGTGCCAGCAGCTGCCCCAGCCGCACCGGACTCTCCGCCTTCAATGCCGGATTGAACTCCGCGACGCCCGGCGGCAACAGTACAATCACGGTACTGCCGTAGTTGAAACGCGCCATCTCCGCGAAACGTTCCAGCGTGATGCCCTTGCCACGCCAGTCCTTGCGGGTGATGCGGTCGCCGTAGGCGGGGATTTCCTCGCCGCTCCATACCGTTTCCACGCCGCTGACCAGCAGTGCGCCGACCATCACCTGCACCATCGGGCCGAAGTCGGTGTCGAAGTGGCACACCAGCCGCTCGTTGCGGGCGAACAGGCGCGGCACGTTGGCCACCGCGTCCGGGCCGACGCTGAACAAGCGCCCCGGCACGTGCACGGTCTCGCGCAGGGTGCCGGTCCAGCACATGTGCACGCGGTGATAGTCGCGCGGGGACAGGTACACGGTGGCGAACAGGCCGTTGGCGAAGGGCGCTGCGGCGTCGGCGTCGCCGAGCAGTTCGGCGGCGGTGAACGACTGGCCCTTGGCCTGGAAGATGCGGCCATCCTCGATCGGGCCGAGCTGGCTGATGCGGCCATCGGCCGGCATCAGCAGCGCGCGCGGATCGGCGTCGGCCACGCGTGCGCCCGGCTTCAGTGCACGGGTGAAGAAGGCATTGAAGCTGGGGTAGCTGCGCGGGTCCGAATCGGCCGCTTCGGCGAGATTGACATTGAATTTCCGCGTCACCGTGTCGATCAGCCAGCGCGAGACGCGCGGGCTGCGCGAGTAGGCCAGCGCGCGCGCCATCGACGACAGCAGCCGGTGGGGCAGGGCATAGGTGAGCGTGGTCAGCAGACTCATGGTGCGGTCTTTCCGGTGAGCTTGGCCAGGTCGCTGGCGATCGTCCGCGGGTCGAACGGCGGGCGCATCAACCCGGCCAGCCGGCCTTCGGGATCGAGGACGGCGATGCTGGCCGAATGGTCCATGCTGTAATCGCCCGGGTTCTTGTCGAAGTTCTTGCCCGGCGCCTTCTGGAACACCAGGCCGAGCGAAGTGGCGAAGCGTTCCAGCGAGGGTACGTCGGCGGTGGCCGCCAGCGTGTCCTTGTGGAAGGCATGGGCGTACTCGCCCAGTCGCGCCGGCGTGTCGCGTTCCGGATCGACGGAAACGAACACCACGCGCGGACGCAGGCTTTCGGGAATGCCTTCCCACTGCTTCTGCGCCTGCGCCAGTTCGGCCAGGGTGGTCGGGCAGACGTCCGGGCAGGAGGTGAAGCCCAGGAACACCAGGGTCCAGTGCCCGCGCAGTTCGCCGGGGATCAGGCGGGTGCCATCGGACTGGCTGAGGCTGAAGTCCGGCAGCGGCCGCGGCGTGGGATAGAAAATGATCGAGCCGGCCTGGCGGTCGCCGTTGCCGGACGGGCCGAATACCTTCTGCGCCAGCAGCAGGCCCAGCCCTGCCGCCAGTGCGATGGCCAGGACGATGCCGGTATTGCGGTTGAACATGCGCCGTTTCTCCGTGCGGGTGGGGGCCTGGCCCGGCCAGGCGGGACAGCGGGCCTGTGGGCGAGTGTCGCGGGAACCCCGGGCTTGCCGGCCTCCTGCGGGGCATCGTGGCCCGATACCGGGACATCGCCGCAGTTTCGGCTGCAACCGGGCGCTCAATATACCGGGTGCGCGCCTATAATCGCAGACCACCAATGTTTCCCGTATTGCCATGACAGCCCAGGCGGCCGCCGAACTCCACACGATCATCGACCTGATCCGCTACGGCGCAAGCCGTTTCAATGCCGCGGGCCTGACCTTCGGACACAGCTACGACAACGCGCTGGACGAAGCCACCAGCCTGGTGCTGCACAGCCTGCACCTGCCGCCGGACCTGGGCCCGGCCTACGGCCAGGCGCGCCTGCTGGCCGAGGAGAAGCAGCAGGTACTGGCGCTGTTCGAGCGCCGCATCGCCGAGCGCCTGCCGGCCGCCTACCTGATCGGCGAGGCCTGGTTCGCCGGGCTGAGCTTCAAGAGCGACGCGCGCGCGCTGGTGCCGCGTTCGCCCATCGCCGAGCTGATCCTCAATGGCTTCGAGCCGTGGCTGGCCGGGCGCGATGTCACCCGCGCGCTGGACCTGTGCACCGGCTCGGGCTGCATCGCCATCGCCATGGGCCACTACTACCCGAACTGGCAGGTGGACGGCAGCGACATCAACGACGCCGCGCTGTCGCTGGCGGCCGAGAACAAGGAACGCCTGCTCGCGCACAACGTCGAACTGGTCAAGAGCGACCTGTTCGGGGGGCTGCAGGGCCGCGTCTACGACCTGATCGTCACCAACCCGCCCTACGTCACCAACGACGAGACCGATGCGCTGCCGCGCGAATACGCGCACGAGCCGGACCTGGCGCTGCGCGCCGGCGACGATGGCCTGGACCTGGTGCTCAAGATCCTGTGCGATGCGCCGGACCACCTGAGCGAGGACGGCCTGCTGATCTGCGAAGTGGGCGATTCCGAGCAGCACCTGGTCAAGCTGCTGCCGGAAGTGTTCATGTCCTGGATCGAATTCAAGGTCGGGCAGATGGGCATCTTCGCGGTCGAGGCCGCCGAGCTGCGTGCCCACCATGCGCGCATCGCCGAGCTGGCGGCGCAGCGATGAGTTCCAATTCCTTCGGCAAGCTGCTTACGGTCACCACCTTCGGCGAATCGCACGGGCCGGCGATCGGCTGCGTGATCGACGGGTGCCCGCCGGGGCTGGAGATCGCGCCGGAGGAGTTCGCCCACGACCTGCAGCGCCGGGCCACCGGCAAGAGCCGGCATACCTCGGCGCGGCGCGAGGCCGACGAGGTGGAGATCCTGTCCGGCGTGTACGAAGGCCGCACCACCGGCACGCCGCTCGCGCTGCTGATCCGCAATACCGACCAGCGCAGCAAGGACTACAGCAACATCGCCGCGCAGTTCCGTCCCGGCCACGCCGACTACAGCTATTGGCAGAAGTACGGCATCCGCGACCCGCGCGGCGGCGGCCGCTCCTCGGCGCGCGAGACCACCATGCGCGTGGCCGCCGGCGTCATCGCCAAGAAGTGGCTGCGGCAGCGTTACGGGGTGACCGTGCGCGGTTACCTGTCGCAGCTGGGCGCGATCACCCCGGCCGGCTTCGACTGGAGCGCGGTCGAGGACAACCCGTTCTTCTGGCCCGACGCCGCGCAGGTGCCGGAGCTGGAGGCGTACATGGATGCGCTGCGCAAGTCCGGCGATTCGGTCGGCGCGCGCGTGGACGTGATCGCCGACGGCGTGCCGCCGGGCTGGGGCGAGCCGATCTACGGCAAGCTCGACGGTGAGATCGCCGCGGCGCTGATGAGCATCAACGCGGTCAAGGGCGTGGAGATCGGCGACGGTTTCGCCAGCGTCGTGCAGAAGGGCACCGAGCACCGCGACCTGATCACCCCCGCCGGTTTCCAGTCCAACCACGCCGGCGGCATCCTCGGCGGCATCGCCACCGGCCAGCAGATCGTCGCTTCGATGGCGCTCAAGCCGACCTCCAGCCTGCGCCTGCCCGGCGCGACGATGGACGTGGAAGGCAACGCGGTCGAAGTCGTCACTACCGGCCGCCACGACCCCTGCGTTGGCATCCGCGCCACGCCCATCGCCGAGGCGATGCTGGCGCTGGTGCTGATGGACCAGGCGCTGCGCCACCGCGCGCAGTGCGGCGACGTCGGCGTGATGGCGCCACGCATCCCCGGGAGCCTCGATGGCTGACCGGCGGCCCCGCGTCTGGGTATCGCAGCCGCTGTTCGACGACACCGTCGCGCAGCTGGCCGCGTACTGCGACGTGGTGGCCACGCCGGCCGTCACCGCGCACGACAGCGCGGCCCTGGCGGAGCACCTGGCCGGCGCCGATGGCGCCCTGGTCACGCTCAACGAACGCATCGGCGCGGCCGAGATCGCCCATGCGCCATCGCTGAAGATCGTCGCCAACGTCGGCGTCGGCTACAACAATCTCGACATTCCCGCGCTGAGCGCGGCGGGCATCGTCGCCACCAACACGCCCGACGTCCTCACTGAAACCACCGCCGACCTCGGTTTTGCGCTGCTGATGGCCGCGGCACGGCGCATCGTCGAATCCGATCGCTGGCTGCGCGAGGGCCACTGGGGGCAGTGGTCGTTCACCACCATGCTCGGCGCCGACCTGCATGGCAGCACCCTGGGGATCCTCGGCATGGGCCGCATCGGCCAGGCCATCGCCCGCCGCGGCCATCATGGTTTCGGCATGAAGGTGCTGTACCACAACCGTGCGCGGCTGCCCGCTGACATGGAGCAGGCGGTCGGCGCGCGTTACGTGGATTTCGACGAACTGCTGGGCAGCGTCGATCACCTGTTGCTGGTGCTGCCGTATACCGCGCAGAACCGCTACATCATCGATGCCGCCGCACTGGCGAAGATGAAGCCCACCGCCACGCTGGTGAACATCGCGCGCGGCGGCATCGTCGACGAACTGGCGCTGGCCGACGCGCTGGCGCACGGCCGCCTGGCCTCGGCCGCGCTCGACGTCTACGAGAACGAACCGGACGTGCGCCCCGAACTGCTGGCCCTGCGCAACATCGTGCTGACCCCGCATGTCGGCAGCGCCTCGCTGGCCACGCGCCGGGCGATGGTGCAGGTGGCGGTGGACAACCTGCTGGCGGGCCTGGGCATCGGCCCGGATGCCGGCCATCCCGCCAATGCGGTCAACGGCGGTCTGCTGGCCGATGGCATGGCGCGCACGGGCAATGCCGGCACCAAAATCGACATCAAGAAACGGTAGGGAGCCTCCGAGGCTGTCGCCGGAGGTTCCCCGAACCTGGCTCGACGTGTGTGTCCCCCCATCTCTTTCTTTCGAGTACACCTCATGAGCAATGAAGCCCGTCGTTTCCACGTAGCCGTCGTCGGCGCCACCGGCGCGGTCGGCCAGACCATGCTGGCCATCCTCGCCGAGCGCGATTTCCCGGTCGGCAAGCTGAGCCTGCTCGCCTCCGAGCGCTCGGCCGGCCAGCAGGTCGAGTTCAACGGCGAGAAGGTCACCATCCAGGACCTGGCCACGTTTGATCCCGCCGGCGTCGAGATCGCCCTGTTCTCGGCCGGCGGCGGCATCTCGAAGGAATACGCGCCGAAGTTCGCCGCCGCCGGCGCGGTCGTCATCGACAACTCGTCCTCGTTCCGCTACGACGACGACGTGCCGCTGGTGGTCTCGGAGGTCAATCCGGAAGCGGCGAAGAACCGTCCGCGTGGCATCATCGCCAACCCGAACTGCTCGACCATGCAGCTGATGCCGGTGCTGGCGCCGATCCACCGCGAGTACGGCATCGAACGCGTCAACGTGGCCACCTACCAGTCCGTTTCCGGCGCCGGCCAGAGCGGCATGGAAGAGCTGGGCAAGCAGACCGCGCAGCTGCTGGGCTTCCAGGAAATCGAGCCGAAGAAGTTCCCGGTGCAGATCGCCTTCAACCTGATCCCGCATATCGACGAGTTCCTCGACAACGGCTTCACCAAGGAAGAAATGAAGCTGGTCTGGGAGACCCGCAAGATCCTCGGCGACGACAGCATCCAGGTGAACCCGACGGCCGTGCGCGTGCCGGTGTTCTATGGTCATTCCGAGGCGGTGAACATCGAGACGAAGAAGAAGATCAGCGCGGACCAGGCGCGCGAGCTGCTGGCCGCCGCGCCGGGCGTGAAGGTCGTCGACGAGCGCAGGGCCGGCGGCTACCCGACCCCGGTCACCCACGCCTCGGGCACCGACCCGGTCTATGTCGGCCGCATCCGCGAGGACATCTCGCATCCGCGCGGGCTGAACCTGTGGGTGGTGGCCGACAACATCCGCAAGGGCGCTGCGCTCAACGCGGTGCAGGTCGCCGAACTGGTCGCCAGCGGCGGCTGAGGCAAGGCGCGCCGCACCATCCTGCATCGCCGGGGATGCGGCGCCATCCTGGGCCCGGCCGCTGGTCGGGCCTGGGCTTTCAAGGGGCCGCCAGGCAATGCCGGCCAACGGTCGGCCCCCTCCGGTACCGGTACCTGCCAACACCACCTGGAAGCATCTGGAGAAAAGCCGGCTCGGTAGGCGGGCGCGCCACTGCGCGAAGCGCGAACGGCGAAGCCGGCCCGAAGGGCGAGCCGCTTGCGGCGAGTCAAGGCGCGGAGGTGTGGCAAGCGAGAGACGGGGCCCACGGTTTGCGAGGCAAACCGTGGGGCGACAGCGCGCGGCGTTGGCGTGTCTCCCCCGCGGTATTCCGAATCCGGCTCTGCCGGTATATTGGCCGGCATGAAACCACGGGGCAGGAGCGCGATGCGCTCGATACAAGGCGTGTTCGTCCTCGCGCTGGGGCTGTACAGCAGCGCCGCGCTTGCCCTCGGCCTGGGCAACATCCGCGTACTGTCCAGGCCCGGACAGCCGCTGGTGGCCGAGATCCCGGTGATCTCCAGCGACCCGGGCGAGCTGGAAAGCGCCACGGTGGCGCTGGCCTCGGCGGCGACCTTCGAGCGCGTGGGCCTGTCGCGGCCGGAGGGGCTGGTCAGCGAGCTCCAGTTCCAGTTCGCCCAGGACGCACAGGGGCGCGCCGTAGTGCGCGTGACCAGCGCGGCGCCGGTGCAGGTGCCGGCGCTGAGCTTCCTGATCGAGGTGGACTGGGGGCAGGGGCGGCTGGTACGCGAATACTCGGCACTGGTCGCCGCGCCGGAGGCCGCTACCGCGGTCGCCGAACCGGTGATCGAGGCGCCGGCCGCGGCGCCTTCCAACCTGATCGTGCGCGAGCCCGGGCCGGCGTCGGTGCCCATGTCCGGGCCGGCGAAGGAACCGGCGGCGGTCGCCGCACCCGTACCATCCACGCCTTCCGCATCCCGTCCGGCGCCTGTCGCGCGGCCGGCGGCCACGGCCGACGGCATGCTGGCGCCCGTACAGCGCGGGCAGACCCTGTCGGGGATCGCGGGCGAGCTGGCGCGCGACAACGGCGTTTCGCTGGACCAGGCGATGGTGGCGCTGCTGCGCGCCAACCCCGAGGCGTTCATCCGCGGCAACGTCAACCTGCTGCGGCAGGGGGCGGTGCTGCGTGTTCCCGGAAGCGGGGAACTGGAGCGCACCGACACGGCCGCTGCCCGCGCGTTGGTGCGGGAGCATGTCGCGCAATGGCACCAGGCGCGCGCACCGATCCCGCAGCCGGCGGTGGCCGGCACGGCGACCGCCACCGCAAAGGCGGATGCGGTCGCGCCGGCGGCGCGCGATGCGCGGCTGGAAATCGCGCCGGCGGTGGCTGGCGCACATCAGACGGCAGGAATGACGACCGGGCTCCAGGCCGGTGGCGAGGGCGACATGGCGGCGAACGAACAACTGCGGCAGGCCAGGGAAGATCTCGCCACGCGCGATGCGGAACTGCAGGAACTGCGCGAGCGCGTCGCCGAACTGGAGAAACTGCAATCGCAGCAGCAATCGCTGATCGCGATGAAGGACAGCAACCTGGCCGCAGCGCAGCAGCGCCTGGCCGAGGTGGGGAAGAAGGAGCCGGCGGGCACCGCGCCATGGGCGTGGCTGGGCGTGCTGCTGGTCGTGGCCGCGGCAGGCTGGTGGCTGTCGCGCCGTCGCCGGCCGTCGCCGCTTCCGCCCGCGCCACCTGCCGGTCGCGCCGCCGAAGGCGAACTGTCGGCGCTTGCCGCGGCGATGCCTGCGGTGGAAGAGGAGATCGCCACCGAGGTCGCGCCCGTGCAACCGGCTGCCGCGCCCGTCGAAGATGAGGTCGAGGTCGAGGTCGAGGTCGAGGCCGAGGCCGTTCCGTTCTGGTCGCAGCCGTCCACCGGCGCCAATCCGCCGCGTTCGGCCCGGCAGGAGCCGGTGCTGCTGTTCGAGGCCTCGCGTCCATCGGGCGACGCCGCAGCGCCAGCCGCGCCGGCGGAACCGACCGTGCAGGAGGAAGGCGACTGGCTGGCCGGTGACATGGCCAGTCTGGCGCCGCTCAACCCTGCGCCCGCCGGCCGCGAGCGGCTGGAGCTGGCGATCGCCTACCTGGACCTGGGCGATGCGGAAACCGCGCGTACCCTGTTGAACGAAGTGGCCGCAGGCGGCGACGTGCAGGCGCGCGCCGAAGCGGTCGAATTGCTGGGGCGGTTGGGATGAGCGGGCAGGAGCCGGCGGTGAAGCACGAACGGCGCATCGACTATGTCGAGTTCGCCTCGCGCGATCCTTCCGCGAGCCGGCGTTTCTTCGAGCAGGTGTTCGGCTGGCGCTTCGAGGATTACGGCCCGGACTACACCGCGTTCGACGACGGCGGACTGCAGGGCGGTTTCTTCCGCGGCGAGCCGGCGACGAGCGGGTCCGGCGCACCGCTGGTGGTGCTGTACGCGGCGCGGCTGGCGTCGCTGCAGGCGGCGGTGCTGGCGCAGGGCGGCACGCTGAGCAAAGCCGAATTCACCTTCCCCGGCGGGCGCCGCTTCCAGTTCCTCGAACCCGGCGGCAACGAACTGGCCGTGTGGTCCGAACGCGACGCGGATTGAACGGGCGCCCGCTGCGGGCGCCGGCTCCGGCAAGCGCCGGCGAAACGAGAGGTTTGACGATGCGCTACGCGCTGGGCGTGGAATACGACGGCAGCGGCTTCAAGGGCTGGCAGCAGTTGGGCGAAAGCGGCTGTGCGAGCGTGCAGGCCACGCTGCAGGATGCTCTTTCGTCGGTGGCCGATGCGCCGGTGAGCGTGGTCTGCGCCGGCCGCACCGATGCCGGGGTGCACGGCGAATGCCAGGTGGTGCATTTCGACAGCGATGTCGCGCGCGAGCCGCGCGGCTGGGTGCTGGGCACGACCACGCGGCTTCCGCCTTCGGTGTGCGTGCGCTGGTGCGTGCCGGTGGCCGACGACTTCCATGCGCGATTCTCCGCGCGCGCGCGGCGCTACCGTTACCGCCTGCTCAACCGCCAGGTGCGTCCGGCGCTGTACCGGCAGACGCTGAGCTGGGAACGCCGGCCGCTGGACGCCGATGCGATGCACCGCGCCGCGCAGGCGCTGCTGGGCGAAAACGACTTCAGTTCGTTCCGCAGCGTGCAATGCCAGGCGCTGCACGCCCGCCGCGAGCTGCAGTCGATTTCCGTCGCGCGCCACGGCGAGGTGGTCGAGGTGCAGGTGCAGGCCAATGCCTTCCTGCACCACATGGTGCGCAATATCGTCGGCTCGCTGCTGCTGGTCGGTGCCGGCGAGAAGCCGGAGTCGTGGATCGGGCAGGTGCTGGCGCTGCGCGACCGCACCCAGGCCGGGCCGACCGCGCCGCCGCAGGGGCTGGTGTTCGTAGGCCCGCTGTATCCTGACCAGTGGCAACTGCCGGCCGAGGTGACGTCATGACCCGCATGCTGTTCCGCACCCGCATCAAGTTCTGCGGCATGACCCGCGCCGGCGACATCCGCCTGGCCAGCGAGCTGGGCGTCGACGCGATCGGTTTCGTTTTCGCCCGCGGCAGCGCGCGCCGGGTGGCGCCGGCCGAAGCCCGCGCGATGCGCCAGGCGATCACGCCGATGGTCGACGTGGTGGCGCTGTTCCGCGACAACAGCCGCGAGGAAGTGCGCGAGGTGATGCGCACGGTACGGCCGAGCCTGCTGCAGTTCCACGGCGACGAGGACGACACCTTCTGCCGTGCGTTCAACATGCCCTACCTGAAGGCGGTGGCGATGGGCGGTACGGAGGCGGTCACCGCACGCAGCCTGCAGCTGGCGCATCCGCATGCGGCCGGCTTCCTGCTGGACAGCCACGCGCCGGGCGGCAGCGGCGGCAGCGGCGTGGCCTTCGACTGGTCGCAGGTGCCCTCCGGGCTGCACCGGCCGTTCCTGCTGGCCGGCGGCATCCGCCCGGACAATGTGTTCGAAGCGATCGCCAGCGTGCAGCCGTGGGGCGTGGATGTCTCCAGCGGCATCGAATCGGCGCCGGGCATCAAGGATGGCGACCGGATGCGCCGTTTCGTCGAGGAAGTGCGCCGCGCCGACATGCACGACGCATCCGCGTAAGCCGCAGGAGCGGCTTGGGCCGCTCCTACGCGGCCAGCTGCCGCCGCAACCAGTCCGCCAGTGCCTCGACCCGTGGATGTCGGTTCCCGCCGGCGGTGCACAGCGCCCATTGCCCTTCGGTATCGACGAAGCCCCACGGGGCGATGAGGCGGCCGTTGACCAGGTCGTCGGCCACCAGCGGTTCGGGGGCGATGGCGATGCCGAGGCCGGCGACCGCGGCTTCGAGCAGGTAATACAGATGCTCGAAACCGGTGCCTTCGCGCAGCGCCGCCGCGTCCAGGTCGTTGAGCGCGGCCCAGGTGGGCCAGGCCTGCGGCCGCGAGCGGGTGTGCAGCAGCGCATGGCCGAGCAGGGCGTCGGGCGGCTGGTGGGCGAGTACGTGCGCGCCACGCATGGATGGGCTGAACACCGGGCCGATGCGTTCGCTGCCCAGGCCGTGCACGGTCCAGCCGGCCGGCCACGGCGCCTGGCCGAGCAGGAGGGCGGCGTCCATCCCGGCCAGCCGCGGGGCGAAATCGCCGTCCTGCGCGGCCAGATGCAGGGTCAGCCCCGGCAGGTCGCGCTGCAGCTGCTGCAGGCGCGGGATCATCCAGCGCGCCAGCACGCTGCCCGGGCAGCCAAGCACGAAGGCGTCGTTGCGTTGTCCCCGGCGCAGCGCGGCCACGCAGTCGCGCAGTTGCGAGAACGCCCCGGAGGCGGCTTCCTGCAGGCGCCGGCCGGCGGCGGTCGGGCGGATGCCGCGGCCGTCGCGCTCGAACAGCGCCACGCCGAGCTCTTCCTCCAGCGCCCGCAACTGGCGGCTGACCGCGCCATGGGTCACATGCAGTTCGTCGGCGGCCAGGCTGACGCTGCGCAGGCGGGCGGCGGCCTCGAAGGCGCGCAGCGCATTGAGCGAGGGCAGGGCGTGTTCGTCCTTCATGGCGCACATCCCTGTGCGCCACCCTTCGGGCGGCTTCGCCCTGAATAACGGCTGTCCTGCCGTTCTTTCATGGCGCACACCTGTCCGCCATGGAAGGCGGGAATGCCGGTTTTGCAGGAGCAGAAGCCAGCCGTGCGCCACCCTTCGGGCGGCCTTCCGGTGAAAAGCGCCTGTCCTGTCGTTCTTTCATGTGAGTTTTTCTAACACATGCCGGCCCAGATATCGATTTTCATCTTCGGGAGCGTGCGCTACGGTGCAGGCCTGTCCTGCCGACCGCGATGCCATGACCGCCGCCCCGATCACCGATTTCCATGCCTTCCCCGATGCCCGCGGGCATTTCGGCCGCTTCGGCGGCAGCTTCGTCGCCGAGACGCTGGTCGGGCCGCTGCAGGAACTGGCCGCCGCCTACGACCAGGCACGGGTCGATCCGGCCTTCATCGCTGCCTACGACAAGGACCTGAAGCACTACGTCGGCCGGCCCAGCCCGATCTACCATGCCGAGCGCCTGAGCCGCGACGTGGGCGGGGCGCAGATCCTGCTCAAGCGCGAGGACCTCAACCACACCGGCGCGCACAAGGTGAACAACACCATCGGCCAGGCGCTGCTGGCCGCGCGCATGGGCAAGACCCGCATCATCGCCGAGACCGGCGCCGGCCAGCACGGCGTGGCCAGCGCCACCGTGGCCGCGCGGCTGGGGCTGGAATGCGTGGTCTACATGGGCTCGACCGATATCGAGCGGCAGAAGATCAACGTCTACCGGATGAAGCTGCTCGGCGCCACCGTGGTGCCGGTGAGCAGCGGTTCGGCCACGCTCAAGGACGCGCTCAACGAGGCGATGCGCGACTGGGTGACCAACGTGCGCGACACCTTCTACATCATCGGCACGGTCGCCGGCCCGGACCCGTATCCGCGCATGGTGCGCGACTTCAATGCCATCGTCGGGCGCGAGGCGCGCGCGCAGATGCTGGAGGACTACGGCCGCCTGCCCGATGCGATCACCGCCTGCGTCGGCGGCGGCTCCAACGCGATCGGCCTGTTCCATGCGTTCCTCAACGACCGCGACGTGAAGATCTACGGCGCCGAGGCGGCCGGCGACGGCATCGCCACCGGACGCCATGCCGCGTCGATCTCCGCCGGTCGTCCCGGCGTGCTGCACGGCAACCGCACCTACGTGCTGTGCGACGACGATGGCCAGATCACCGAGACCCATTCCATTTCCGCCGGCCTGGATTACCCCGGCGTCGGCCCGGAACACGCCTTCCTGGCCGACAGTGGCCGCGCCCGGTATGTCGGCATCACCGACGACGAGGCGCTGGCGGCGTTCCACCGCCTGACCCGCACCGAGGGCATCCTGCCGGCGCTGGAATCCAGCCATGCGGTGGCGCAGGCGATCAAGCTGGCGCGCGAACTGCCGAAGGACGCGCTGGTGCTGTGCAACCTGTCCGGGCGTGGCGACAAGGACGTGCACACCATCGCCGCACGCGAAGGGCTGGTGCTGTGAGCGCGCCGCTGCTGCGCGGGAGCGCACTGGCCTGCATCGCGCTGGCGCTGGTGGCCTGCAAGCCGGCCGACCCCGGGGTTGCGCCGGCTACGCCTGCACCGCCCGCCGCTTCTGCTCCAGCATCCGACGCGGCGCCGCGGTCGGCGGCCGGCGATGCCGCGGCGCAACTGGCCGCCGTCGGCGAGCTGCGCATCGGCGCCCCATTCGGCAAGGCGCCGGGCGATGCGGCCTTCAAGTCCGCCGGCATGCGCGAAGTCATGGAAGGCGACTGCGAGTACTACGACCGCGGCACGTTGCCCGAAGGCATGTCGATGATGGTGATCGCCGACCGCATCGCGCGTTTCGACGTGGATGGCGAAGGCGACCCCGGCGTGCGCGTCGATGCGCGGCCGGCCGCCGCGCCGCCGATTCCCTTCGGCCTGTGGGTGGGCATGGACGCGGCCGAGGCGAAGAAGCGCCTGCCTGCCGGCGTCGTGGTCAGCCCGCATGCCTATGTGTCGCCCGATGGCGACTACCTGACCTGGACCGACAAGCGGGCCAACCTGGCCCTGCGCCTGGAAACCCTCGGCGGCGTGGTGACCTCGATCTACTGGGGCCAGCCGGATGCGGTCGAACTGATTGAAGGATGCGCCTGAGATGTCCGTGACCCGTATCGACGAATGCTTCGCCCGCCTGCGGGCGTCCGGCCGCAAGGCGCTGATCCCGTTCATCACCGCCGGCGACCCCGCCTTGGAAGCCACCGTGCCGGTGATGCACGAACTGGTCGCCGCGGGCGCCGACGTGATCGAACTGGGCGTGCCGTTTTCCGACCCGATGGCCGACGGCCCCACCATCCAGCGCAGTTCCGAGCGCGCGCTGGCGCGCGGCGCCGGGCGGCGCTATGTGCTGGATACCGTGGCCCGGTTCCGCGAGCAGGACGCGCTCACTCCGGTGGTACTGATGGGCTATCTCAACCCGGTGGAAATCCGCGGCGCCGCGCAGTTCGCGGCCGAGGCGGTCGCCGCCGGCGTGGACGGCGTGCTGCTGGTCGACCTGCCGCCGGAAGAAGCGCAGGAGACCCGCGCCGCATTCACCGCCGCCGGCCTGGCCCTGATCCTGCTGGCTTCGCCGACCAGCAGCCAGGCGCGGCTCGACGGCCTGTGCGATGCCGCGCAGGGCTATCTGTACTACGTCAGTTTCGCCGGCGTCACCGGCGCGTCGGAACGGCTGGACAGCGCCGCCGCGGGCGAGCGCCTGCGTCTGCTGCGCAGCCGTTCGACGGTGCCGGTGGTGGCCGGGTTCGGCATCAAGGATGCGTCCAGCGCCGCGGCGATGGCGGTCGATGCCGATGGCGTGGTGGTCGGCAGCGCGCTGGTCGCGGCGATGGCCGAGGCCGCTTCGGTGGCGGAGGCGGTACGCGCGGCGGGGGCGTTCCTGGCGCCGTTGCGGCAGGCGCTCGACGCCTGATCGGCGAAGCCGGCGCGTGCCGGCGCCCGGTGCAGGGATAATGCGGGCCGGCTCCGTTCCGCAGGACGACATTTGGATCTTTCATCGGCGCATGCCGGCGGCCGCAACCCCGGCATCGATGCATTGCGCGGCGCCTCCATCCTGATGGTGGTGCTGCACCACCTGGCCCTGCGCATTCCGCTGCGCGATACCGCGCTGGGCGACATCCTGCCGCGGCGCCTGCTCGATGCGCTCAGTTACAACGGCTATGAGGCGGTGTTCGTCTTCTTCGTGGTATCCGGCTTCCTGATCGCGTCGCATTCGCTGCGGCGCTGGGGTTCGCTGTCGTCCATCGACCTGCGTGCGTTCTATGTGCGCCGGGCGGCTCGCATCCTGCCGTGCCTGCTCCTGCTGCTGGCGGTGCTGAGCGCATTGCATCTGGCCGGCGTGCCTTTCTACGTGATCGACGGGAAAGGGCAGTCGCTGGGCGGCGCGCTGTTCTCGGCGCTGGGCCTGCACCTGAACTGGTACGAGGGCCGCACCGGTTGGCTGCCCGGCGGCTGGGACGTGCTGTGGTCGCTGTCGATCGAGGAAGTGTTCTATCTCGGTTTTCCGCTGGCCTGCCTGCTGGTGCGCGGACGCACGCTGCTGATCGTGCTGCTGGCCCTGTCCGCGTTGTCGCTGCCGCTCACCCGCGCGGCCCTGGCGGGCAACGAGATATGGCAGGAAAAGGCCTATCTTCCCGGCATGGCGGCCATCGCCACCGGCGTGCTGGCCGCCCTGCTGGTCGAACGCTGGCAGGCGCCGCGGCGGACCGCGCGGCTGCTGCGCCTGGCCGGCGGGCTGGGCCTGCTGGCGGTGCCGCTCTGCGGGCGCGAGCTGTGGGCCTCGTTCGGCAACGGTTACATGCTGGTGCTGACCGGTTCGGCGGCGATGCTGATCGCCGGCCTGCAGCCGGGCGGAGCGGGTGCGCCGATGCGCGCGCTGGGCTGGCTGCGCGCCTTCGGCCGGCTCAGCTACGAGATCTACCTCACCCACATGTTCGTGGTGTTCGCCCTGGTGGCGCTGTACCGGCACGGCGGCAGCGATGTCCGTTCGGGATTCTGGTGGTACCTGCCGCTGCTGGCCCTGTGCTGGGCGCTTGGCGCGCTGGTGGCGCGGTTCTATTCCGATCCCTGCGACCGGGCCGTGCGGCGGCGTTGGCTGGGGCTGCCCAAGGCGGACGCCCATGGCCTGCAGGCCATGGCGGCAGGGGCGGTCAGTCGCGATCGCGGGTAGCGCCGGCGGCGTCGCTGAACAGGTCGGCCGGTCCCATGGGGGGCAGGGCGCCTTCGAGTTCCAGCAGGAACTGCTTGGCCGCCAGTCCGCCGCTGAAGCCGGTGAGCGCGCCATGGGCGCCGACCACGCGGTGACAGGGCAGGAAGATGCCCAGCGGGTTGCGGCCGTTGGCCGCGCCTACCGCGCGGGCTGCGGTCGGGCGGCCGATGCGTGCGGCCAGGCGGGCATAGCTCGTGGTCTGCCCGTAGGGAATGTCCGCCAGCGCGAACCAGACCTGGCGCTGGAACGGAGTGCCCTGTGGCGCCAGGGGCAGGTCGAAGATGCGCCGGTCGCCGCGGAAATATTCATCGAGCTGGCCCTGCGCCTGCCGCAGCAGCGGATGATCGCCCTCGCGCCAGCCATCGCGGGGCAGGAGCCAGGCATCCTGCGGGAACTCGAGCGCAAGCAGTCCGCGGTCGCTGGTGGCCACGGTGAGCGGCCCGAGCGGGCTGGGGACAGGGCGGTAGTGGATCGTCATCGTGTTTCCCGGCGGGCAGGCGCGGCGTTGGACCGCGCCGGCGTACGCTACCGTCGGTTTGCCGCCGCGCGCTAGACTGTCGGCCCTGTCGCGGCCTGCGGGCCGCCCTGAACGGAACTGTCATCCCGCATGAGCTGGCTCAGCAAATTGATGCCCTCGGGCATCCGCACCGACAACACGCCCAACAAGAAACGCAGCGTCCCCGAGGGCCTGTGGGAAAAGTGCAGCAGTTGCGGTGCCGCCCTGTACCGGCCGGAGCTGGAGGAGAACCTCGAGGTCTGCCCCAAGTGCGGCCACCACATGGCCATCCGCGCGCGTGCGCGCCTGGCAGCGTTGTTCGACGCCGACAGCACCACCGAGATCGCCGCCCGCCTCGGGCCGACCGACCTGCTCAAGTTCAAGGACCAGAAGAAGTACGCCGAGCGCATCAAGGCCTCGCAGAAGAACACCGGCGAGTACGACGCGCTGGTGGCCATGCGCGGCACGCTCAAGGAGCGTCCGCTGGTCGCCGCCTCGTTCGACTTCGCCTTCATGGGCGGCTCGATGGGCTCGGTGGTCGGCGAGCGCTTCGCGCTGGCGGCCGAGACCGCGCTGGAGATCGGCGCGCCGTTCGTGAGCTTCTCCGCCAGCGGCGGCGCGCGCATGCAGGAAGGCCTGTTCTCGCTGATGCAGATGGCCAAGACGTCGGCCGCGCTGGGCAGGCTGCGTGCTGCAGGCCTGCCGTACATCTCGGTGCTCACCCATCCGACCACCGGCGGCGTGTCGGCCTCGTTCGCGATGCTGGGCGACATCAACATCGCCGAGCCGCAGGCGTTGATCGGCTTCGCCGGTCCGCGCGTGATCGAGCAGACCGTGCGCGAGAAACTGCCCGAAGGCTTCCAGCGCTCCGAGTTCCTGCTCGAGCACGGCGCCATCGACCAGATCTGCGACCGCCGCGAAATGCGTGAGCGCCTGGCCGATCTGCTGGCCATGCTGATGCGCCAGGAGCGTCCGGCCAGCGACGTGGCCGCCGCCTGATGGCGGCCCGCAGGTATTTCGGTACCGACGGCATCCGCGGCCGGGTCGGCGAAGGCGCCATTTCCGCCGATTTCGTGCTGCGCCTGGGCAACGCCTACGGCCAGGCGCTGGTGCGCGCGACCCAGTCGCGCGGCAGCGGCCGCAAGCCGCTGGTGGTGATCGGCAAGGACACCCGCATCTCCAACTACATGTTCGAGGCCGCACTGGAGGCCGGGCTGGTCGCGGCCGGCGTGCACGTGCAGCTGATGGGGCCGATGCCGACCCCGGCGGTCGCGCACCTGACCCGCTCGCTGCGCGCCGACGGCGGCATCGTCATTTCCGCCTCGCACAACCCGCACCACGACAACGGCATCAAGTTCTTTTCCGCGCAGGGCGAGAAGCTCGACGACGCGACCGAGCTGTCGATCGAGGCCGCGCTCGAGCAGCCGTTCTCGACCGTGGCCTCCGAACGCCTGGGCAAGGCGGTGCGCACGCGCGATGCGATCGGCCGTTACGTGGAGGCCTGCAAGAATTCCGTGCCGCGCGACTTCGACCTGGAAGGCATGCGCATCGCGGTGGACTGCGCCAACGGCGCGACCTACCAGGTGGCGCCGCTGGTGCTGCGCGAACTGGGCGCCAGCGTCGATGCGATCGGCATCGATCCCAATGGCGTGAACATCAACGACGGCGTCGGTTCGATGCACCCCGAAGCGCTGGCCGCCAGGGTGCTGGCCAGCGGGGCGCACCTGGGCATCGCTTTCGACGGCGACGGCGACCGCCTGCTGTTCGTGGACAGCGACGGTGGCGTCCACGATGGCGACGACCTGCTGTACCTGCTGGCGATGGACTGGAAGGCCAGCGGCCGCCTGCACGGGCCGGTGGTGGGAACGCTGATGACCAACTACGGCTTCGAACAGGCGCTGTCGCGGGCCGGGATCGGTTTCCTCCGCGCCAATGTCGGCGACCGTTACGTGCACAAGGCGCTGCTGGAGCACGACGGCGTGCTAGGCGGTGAAGCTTCCGGCCATCTGCTGTGCCTGGACCGGGCCACCACCGGCGACGGCATCATCAGCGCGCTGCAGGTGCTGGAAGTACTCAAGCGCCGCGGCATCACCCTGCAGGAAGCGTTGGCGGGGCTGAGGCGGATGCCGCAGCAGACGGTCAACGTCAGGGTCGGGCAGGGCGCATCGGCCAAGGCGATGGTGCAGTCCGGCCTCGTGCTGGCCGCGCTGGCCGCCGCACAGCAGGCGGTGGCAGGCCACGGCCGCGCCTTCCTGCGCCCGTCCGGCACCGAGCCGGTGGTGCGGGTGACGGTTGAAGCCGACGACGCCGCGCTGATGCAGGCCACGCTCGAACGCCTGGCCGAAGCGGTCAGGGCCGCGGCCTGATGCGAAAACGCCCCGGAATCCGGGGCGTTCTGCTTTTTGCCGGCGCATTCCAGGCGGTACCCCTTCGGGCCATCGGCCGGCGATGCCGGGAATCGCCCCGGGCGATTGCCCGTGGCGGTGGCGGCGGCGATGGCCTTCAGCCGGTCACGGCCCGGCCACCATGCCCCTGCGGTGGGCCTTGAAGCGGTTGAAGAAAGGCGCGATCAACGGGCTGTAACTGCTGGCGATGCGTTTGCGCAGCCACTTCGCCGGGCGGTTGCGGATGGCGAAGCGGTAGATGTGCTCCGGATCGCCGCCGACGAGGTTGCGGCCGAACGGGTGGGTGGTGTGCAGATGGCGGAAGCCGAGCTCGCGCGCGATCCGCACGTAGTCCTCGTCGAAATCGCCATAGGGCCAGCACAGGGTGTCGGAAGCTTCGCCCAGTTCCCTGCGCAGTTCTTCGCGTGCCCGGACCAGGTCGTCGCGGATGCCCGCGCATTTCTCCTCGCGGCTGATCTCCCGGCGCAGCCAGCGGGTATGCGAATGGGTGTGGCAGTGCATCTCGAACGTGCCGGCGGCGATGGCCGCGCGCGCTTCGCTCCAGCGCATCATCACTTCGTCGGCGCGGCCCTGGTTGAAGATCGCATCCTCGCAGCCGCGGTGGTCCGGCGTGACGGGCAGCGGCGCATCCGCTTGGCCCGCGTGCGGACGCACGTCGCCCTGGCCCATCCAGCCGGTGACCAGGAACACCACCGCGTGCATGCCGTACTTCTGCAGGATGGGGTGGGCATGCACCCAGTTGTCCAGGTAGCCGTCGTCGAAGGTGATGAGGATGGATTTGCGCGGCACCGGCGCGCCGGCCAGGAAGCCGGCGTACTGCTGCATGGTCAGCGAGGTCCAGCCATCGGCGGCCAGCCAGGCGATCTGGCTTTCAAAGTTTTCCGGGGAGACCGTGATCATGCCCGGCGACGGGCTGACGTGGTGGTGCATCAGCACCGGTACCGACTTGGCGTGGGCCATGTCCCAATTCCTCGAGCCACTGGTGGTAATGATGTTCGGTGGCTTCGCAATGCCCGGCCACGGTGAAGCGGTGTTCCTGATGCAGCCATTCCCGGCCGGCCCGGCCCATCTTCCGCCGCAGTTCGCCCGAGGTGGCCAGTGTACGCAGTGCGGTGGTCAATGCGGCCTGGTCGCCGAGTTCGACGAGCAGCGCATTGACCTGCTCGACCAGCATTTCCGGGATGCCGCCCACGCGCGTGGCCACGATCGGCACGCCGGCCTCGGCGGCCTCAAGGAACACGGTTCCCGCGGCTTCCTTGTGGCTGGGCAGGGCGAATACATCGAACCCGGCCATCAGGCGCGCGGCATCGTTGCGGTAGCCGGGCAGGTGGATCTGGCGCTCGATCCCGTACTGCGCGCTCGACGCCTTCAGCCGCGACATGACGGGCTCGCCGTCGCCGATGATGAGCAGGTGCAGTCTCGGGTTTTCCCGGCACAGCGGCGCGATCGCATCGAGCAGGTCGAGGTGGCCCTTGGGCTCGCGCAGCACGGCCACGCAGCCGACGACCACATCGTCGTCGTCGAAGCCGAATTCGTCGCGGACCTCGGCGCGCAGCCGTTGCAGTTCCTGCCAGGAGCGTTGCATCGGCTCCTCGCCGGTGGCCTGCGGCGATTGCGCCATGGGCGGCACCACGCCGATCCGGCCGGGGGCGATGCCGCGTTCCTGCAGCAGGCGCTTGACGAACTGGCTGACGGTGATGATCCGGTGCGGCAGCCAGGTATAGGTCAGCAGCGAGTGCACCGGACTCATCAGGTGGCGCGAGCGCACCACCAGCGGGGCGCCCGCCAGGCGCGCGCCGGCCGCGGCGATCAGCGCGTCGCGGCGGCTGGTGACGTTGACCACGTCGTAGCGGTGCGTGCGTACCAGGTCGCGTACCGCGGGGATGCCGCGCAGCAGCCGGGGCAGGCCGCCCATCTCCAGCGTATGTACGACGAAGCCATGGCTGCGGGCCGCTTCGGCCAGGCGGGCGCCGGGCTGGCACAGCAGCGAGAGATCGTGGCCGCGGGCGCGCATGGCCAGCAGGTGGCGGAGCAGGTAGATCTCCTGCCCGCCCATGCCGCGGGCGGCTTCGGTATGCAGGATCTTCAGCGGGCGGTCCGCCAGGGATGCGGGTTCCATACGGAGTAGGCGCGGAGTTGGAGGGGCGGGAGGTGCGTCGCCGGTCCAGTACCGGCCCGGGTTGAGGGGATTGTATCTTTTTGTATCAGTGTATCCACGGTCGGCCGCCGGGGCGATCTGTCACAATGCTCAGACGGGCGACAGGTGCTGCCGGCCCGCATATCCACGACAAGCCTCCATGACAAGCCAGGAACCGCTGTGAGCAAGATCCCAACCCTCGACATCACCCGCTTCGACAGCGACCGCGAGGCCTTCGTGGCCGAGCTGGGCGCGGCCTATCGCCAGTGGGGGTTCGCGGGCATCCGCAACCATGGCATCCCGCAGGCCGACATCGACGCGGCCTACGATGCCTTCAAGGCCTTCTTCGCCCTGCCCGAAGAGGTCAAGCGCAAATACCACGTGGCCGGCGGGGGCGGCGCCCGCGGCTATACCCCGTTCGGCGTGGAGACCGCCAAGGGCTCCAAGCACTTCGACCTGAAGGAGTTCTGGCACATCGGCCGCGAGATCTCGGACGATTCGAAGTACCGCGAGGTGATGCCGCCGAACCTGTGGCCGACCGAGGTCGAGGGTTTCCGCGAGCGCGGCTACGGCCTGTACCAGGCGCTGGACAACCTGGGCTCGCGGGTGCTGTCCGCCCTGGCCCTGCATATCGGACTGCCGCAGGACTACTTCGCCGACAAGACCAACAACGGCAACTCGATCCTGCGCCCGATCCACTATCCTCCGATCACCACCGACGACATTCCGAACGTGCGCGCCGGCGCCCATGGCGACATCAACTTCATCACCCTGCTGGTCGGGGCCAGCGCGGCCGGGCTGGAAGTGCAGTCGCACGAAGGCGAGTGGGTGCCGTTCACCTCGGACGCGGACACCATCGTGGTCAACATCGGCGACATGCTGCAGCGCCTGACCAACCATGTGTATCCGTCGACCATCCATCGCGTGGTCAATCCCCCGGGCGAACTGGCCCGGCAGCCGCGCTATTCGGTGCCGTTCTTCCTGCACCCGAACCCGGATTTCCTGATCGACGTGCTGCCGTCGTGCATCACCCCGGACAATCCGAGCCGCTACCCGGAGCCGATCACCGCCCATGGCTTCCTCGAGGAGCGCCTGCGCGAGATCAAGCTGAAGTAAGCGCACGAAGGCCGCCGCGAGGCGGCCTTCCTTCTGGCGCTGGCCGCCGGCCGGCCGCCGCGCATTTCCCCGCCTCCATGCCGATGGCGGCCAGTACTGCCGGTTGCGGGTGGGGCGCATCCGTCCTGTCCCGTGTTGTCTGCCGGTTGTCCTGTGGCTGTCCGTAGTGGGCTATCCTTCGCCCACTTTTCATTGGGAGTCGCTCCTGAATGCGCCGCAAGATCGTTGCCGGTAACTGGAAGCTGCATGGCAGCCGTCAATTCGCCACTGGACTGGTGGGGCAGGTCGCTGCCGGCCTGCCGTTGGAGGGGGTCGAGCTGGTGATCCTGCCGCCGCTGCCCTACCTGGGGGATCTGGTCGAGGACTTCGAGGACACCGCCCTGGCGTTCGGCTCGCAGGACGTCAGCTGCAACGAGAAGGGCGCCTACACCGGCGAGGTGTCGGCCGCCATGCTGGTGGACGTGGGGGCCGCCTACGGGCTGGTGGGCCATTCCGAGCGCCGCCAGTACCATCACGAAAGCAGCGAGCTGGTCGCGCGCAAGTTCGTGGCGGCGGCCAATGCCGGCCTGGTTCCGGTCTTGTGCGTCGGTGAGACGCTGGAGCAGCGCGAGGCCGGGCAGACCGAGCATGTCATCGCCGCGCAGCTGGCGCCGGTACTGGAGCTGGCCGGGGTCCAGGCCTTTGCCGGGGCGGTGGTCGCCTACGAGCCGGTCTGGGCCATCGGCACCGGCCGTACCGCCAGCCCGGAGCAGGCGCAGGCCGTGCATGCCTTCATCCGTGGCGTAGTCGCCGGGCGCGATGCTAGAATCGCTGATTCGCTGCCGATCCTGTATGGCGGCAGCGTCAAGCCCGACAATGCTGCAGAGCTGTTCGCACAGCCTGACGTCGATGGCGGGCTGGTAGGCGGCGCTTCGCTGGTGGCGGCAGATTTCCTGGCCATCGCGAGGGCGGCAGCCGGTCGCTAACGGTGGAATTGTCCGGGACGGATTTCAAATGCTGATGTTGATCCTCAATGTGGTCTATGTGCTGGTGGCGGTCGCGATGATCGCGCTGATCCTGATGCAGCGCGGCTCCGGCGCGGCCGCGGGCTCGGGTTTCGGTGCCGGCGCATCGGGTACGGTGTTCGGCGCGCGCGGCGCGTCCAACTTCCTGTCCAAGTCCACCAAGTGGCTGGCCGTGGTGTTCTTCGGCATCAGCCTGTTCATGGCCTGGTATGCCTCCCATGGTTCGCGCCCCGCCGAACAGGGGCTGGGCGTGATGTCCCAGGTGCAGGCGCCTGCCGCTCCAGCGGGCGAGCTGCAGTCCGTTCCGCAGGCCGCGGCCGCGGGCGAAGTGCCGCAGGCGACGCCTGCCGCAAATAATCCGGCGCAGGGCGAAGAAAAGCCCGCCGAGGGCTCGCATAAAGACTGAAGACGGTTACAATACGCGCCGCACTGCGAAGCCGGTGCGCTGACGTAAGTAAGCCCAGGTGGCGGAATTGGTAGACGCACTACCTTGAGGTGGTAGCGACGCAAGTCGTAGGGGTTCGAGTCCCCTCTTGGGCACCATGAGTTTGTTATGCGGGTTATGCGGGATGCGGCAGCTCCCGCCGTGGCAAGTCCCGTCAATCCCCATGCGCGGGCGCCTGCAGGTGTCCGGGCAGAGGCAAGAGAGAATCGCTGTGCTGGCCGAATATTTGCCGTCCCTGCTGTTTCTGATCGTCGCCAGCGGCATCGGCGTCGCCCTGATGCTGATCGGTCGTTTCCTTGGCCCCCGCAGCCCTGACGAGCAGAAACTGTCGCCGTACGAGTGCGGCTTCGAGGCGTTCGAGAACGCGCGCATGAAATTCGATGTGCGCTATTACCTCATCGCCATCCAGTTCATCGTCTTTGACCTGGAAATCATCTTCATCGTGCCCTGGACCCAGGTCTTCATGGAGCTGGGCGCGCGTTCGCTCGTCACCATGGGCCTGTTCGTGGGCATGCTGTTCCTCGGCTTTATCTACGTGTGGAAGAAGGGAGCGCTGGAATGGGAGTGATTCAGACTCTCGATGGCCTGATGAACAATCCGATCCCGGAAGGGCGGGTTGACGACATCCTCCGGCCCGAAGGCGACAACCCGCTGCTCGAGAAGGGCTACGTCACCACCAGCGTCGACGCCCTGCTGAACTGGGCGCGCACCGGCTCGATGTGGCCGATGACCTTCGGCCTGGCCTGCTGCGCCGTGGAGATGATGCACGCCGGCGCCTCGCGCCTGGACCTGGACCGCTACGGCGTGGTATTCCGCCCGTCGCCGCGCCAGTCCGACGTGATGATCGTCGCCGGCACCCTGGTCAACAAGATGGCCCCGGCGCTGCGCAAGGTCTACGACCAGATGCCCGACCCGAAGTGGGTCATCTCGATGGGCAGCTGCGCCAACGGCGGCGGCTATTACCACTATTCGTATGCGGTCGTGCGCGGCTGCGATCGCGTGGTGCCGGTGGACGTCTACGTCCCGGGCTGCCCGCCGACCGCCGAGGCGCTGGTGTACGGCATCCTGCAGCTGCAGAAGAAGATCTGGCGCACCCAGACCATCGCACGCTGATCCCCTTTCAAGTCAAGAGCACGCCAGCCCCCATGGCCCAGCAAGCACCTTCACTCATCGACCGACTTCGCGCGCGTTTCGCCGGTGCGCAGGTCTCCGTGGTCGAACCGCGCGGCGAAGTGACGCTGGAGGTTCCGTCGGCCGACTGGCATGCCGTCGCCGTCGCCCTGCGCGACGAGTTCGGCTTCGAACACGCCACCGACCTGTGCGGAGTCGACTACCTCGGCTTCGGCAGCGACGAGTGGGATACGGCCGACGTTTCCTCGCAGGGCTTCAGCCGCGGCGTGGAAGGCAAGGGCGCCGGCCGCTTCGCCTGGGGCGAATTCCCCAGCCACGAAACCGCCGAAGGCGCTCAGCCGGACGCGCTGCCGAAGCAGCGCTTCGCCGTCGTCGTGCAGTTGCGTTCCTACCAGCACAACCAGCTGCTGCGCATGCGCTGCTTCGCGCCGAGCGAGGCGCTGCCGGTGGTGGCGTCGCTCACCGGCGTGTGGCCGGGCCTGAACTGGTTCGAGCGCGAGGCGTTCGACCTGTACGGCGTGATCTTCGAAGGCCACCCGGACCTGCGCCGGATCCTGACCGACTACGGTTTCGTCGGTCATCCGTTCCGCAAGGACTTCCCGCTGATCGGCAACGTCGAAGTGCGTTACGACGAAGAAAAGAAGCGCGTGGTCTATGAGCCGGTGACGTCGGTCGAGCCGCGCGTGGGCGTGCCGCGCGTGATCCGCGACGACGCCCGCTTCGAGACCGCCGAAGGCGAGCGCGCGCAGACGGAGGCAAGCAAGTGAGTGAGTTCCATCAGGCCTCTGAGGCCTTCGCCAGCAATCCCGCCGAAGGCAGGCAGGAGATCCGCAACTACACCATGAACTTCGGCCCGCAGCACCCGGCCGCGCATGGCGTGCTGCGCCTGATCCTGGAGATGGACGGCGAGACCATCATGCGCGCCGACCCGCACGTGGGTCTGCTGCATCGCGCTACCGAGAAGCTGGCCGAGTCCAAGCCGTTCAACCAGTCGATCGGCTACATGGACCGCCTGGATTACTGCTCGATGATGTGCAACGAGCATGCCTACGTCCGCGCCATCGAGACCCTGGCGGGCATCGAGGTGCCGGAGCGTGCGCAGTACATCCGCACGATGTTCGACGAGATCACCCGCATCCTGAACCACCTGATGTGGCTGGGTTCGAACGGGCTCGACCTCGGCGCGATGGCGGTGATGCTGTATGCGTTCCGCGAGCGCGAGGAGCTGATGGACTGCTACGAGGCGGTGTCCGGCGCGCGCATGCACGCGGCCTACTACCGCCCGGGCGGCGTGTACCGCGACCTGCCGGACACGATGCCGAAATACAAGGAGTCGCGCTGGCACAAGGGCAATGCGCTCAAGCGCCTGAACGCCGCCCGCGAAGGCTCGATGCTGGACTTCCTGGAGAACTTCACCAACGAGTTCCCGGCGCGCGTCGACGAGTACGAGACCCTGCTGACCGACAACCGCATCTGGAAGCAGCGCACCGTCGGCATCGGCGTGATCACCCCGGAGCACGCCCTGGCATGGGGCATGACCGGCGTCATGCTGCGCGGCTCGGGCATCGCCTGGGACCTGCGCAAGAAGCAGCCGTACGCCAAGTACGACGCGGTCGATTTCGACATCCCGCTGGGCACCGGCGGCGACTGCTACGACCGTTACCTGGTCCGTATCGCCGAGATGCGCCAGTCCAACCACATCATCAAGCAGTGCGTGCAGTGGCTGAAGGCCAATCCTGGCCCGGTCATGGTCCGCAATTTCAAGGTCGCCCCTCCCAAGCGTGCGGAGATGAAGGACGACATGGAAGCGCTGATCCACCACTTCAAGCTGTTCAGCGAAGGCTACTGCGTGCCGGCCGGCGAAACCTATGCCGCGGTCGAGGCGCCGAAGGGCGAGTTCGGCTGCTACCTGGTGTCCGACGGCGCCAACAAGCCGTTCCGCGCGCACCTGCGCGCGCCCGGCTTCGCCCACCTGTCCTCGCTGGATTCGATCGTGCGCGGCCACATGCTGTCGGACGTGGTGGCGATGATCGGCACCTACGATCTCGTGTTCGGCGAGGTCGACCGGTAATGCCGGGCAAGCGCACAACGCCCGGTGCCAGCGCGGCCATGCTGCTGCAGGCATCGGTTTCCCAGGATCTGCTATTGGTTGAGGTCGGCCGATGAAGGCGACAGGTAATTTCGAGGCGGCGCGCGACGTCGACCCGATGGTGGTGTTGAGCGACAAGACGCGCGCTCACATCGATCACTGGCTGACGAAGTTCCCGCCGGAGCGCAAGCGCTCGGCGGTGCTGCAGGGCCTGCACGCCGCGCAGGAGCAGAACCAGGGCTGGCTGAGCGACGAGCTGATCGCCGCGGTGGCCAGGTACCTCGACCTGCCGTTCGTGTGGGCCTACGAGGTCGCCAGCTTCTACTCGATGTTCGAGACCGAGAAGGTCGGCCGCAACAACGTCGCCATCTGCACCAACATCAGCTGCTGGCTCAATGGCGCCGACGACATCGTGCGCCACTGCGAGAAGAAGCTGGGCATCAAGCACGGCGAATCGACCCCGGACGGCCGCGTCTACCTCAAGCGCGAGGAAGAGTGCCTGGCCGGTTGCGCGGGCGCGCCGATGATGGTCATCAACGGTCACTACCATGAGCGCCTGACGCTGGACGAGGTCGACGCGCTGCTGGACGGGCTGGAGTAAGGCATGGCACACCACGAATCCAGGGGCCCGGTCGGTCCGGCGCCGCTTCCGCACAACGTGGTCTACACCACGCTGCACTACGACACCCCGTGGTCGTACGAGAATTACCTCAAGACCGGCGGTTACGCCGCGCTGCGCAAGATCCTCGAGGAGAAGATCGCGCCGGCCGACGTGATCGAGATGGTCAAGCAGTCCGGCCTGCGCGGCCGCGGCGGCGCGGGCTTCCCGACCGGCCTGAAGTGGTCCTTCATGCCCAAGGATGCGCCGCAGAAGTACATCCTGTGCAACTCGGACGAATCCGAGCCGGGCACCTGCAAGGACCGCGACATCCTGCGCTACAACCCGCACTCGGTGGTCGAGGGCATGGCGATCGCCTGCTACGCCACCGGTTCGACCGTGGGCTACAACTACCTGCGCGGCGAGTTCCACCACGAGCCGTTCGAGCACTTCGAGCAGGCCCTGGCCGATGCCTACAAGCATGGCTGGCTGGGCAAGAACGTGCTGGGCAGCGGCGTGGATATCGACATCTACGGCGCGCTGGGCGCCGGCGCCTACATCTGCGGCGAAGAGACCGCGCTGATGGAGTCGCTGGAAGGCAAGAAGGGCCAGCCGCGCTACAAGCCGCCGTTCCCGGCCAATTTCGGCCTGTACGGCAAGCCGTCGACGATCAACAATACCGAGACCTATGGCTCGGTGCCGGCGATCATCCGCAACGGCCCGGAGTGGTTCAAGGGCCTGAGCAAGACCGCCAATGGCGGCCCGAAGTGCTTCTCCGTGTCCGGCTGCGTGCAGAAGGGCGGCAACTTCGAAGTGCCGCTGGGCACGACTTTCGACGAACTGCTGGAAATGGCCGGTGGCCTGCGTCCGGGCCGTACGCTGAAGGCGGCGATTCCGGGCGGCGTGTCGATGCCGGTGCTGACCGCCGAGCAGCTCAAGGGCCTGCCGATGGATTACGACACCATCCGCGCGCTGGGCTCCGGCTTGGGTTCGGGTGCGATCGTGGTGCTGGACGACAGCGTGTGCTGCGTCAAGTTCGCCTGCCGCATCAGCCAGTTCTTCCACAAGGAATCCTGCGGCCAGTGCACGCCGTGCCGTGAGGGCACCGGCTGGATGCATCGCGTGCTGGAGCGCATCGTCGCCGGCAAGGCGACGATGGAAGACCTGCACCAGCTGCGCACCGTCGCCGGCCAGATCGAAGGCCACACCATCTGCGCCTTCGGCGAAGCGGCGGCATGGCCGATCCAGGGGTTCCTGCGCCAGTTCTGGGACGAATTCGAGTACTACATCGTCAACGGTCATTCGAAAGTTGACGGCAAGAAGGTGGAGGCTGCTGCCGCATGAGCGCGCAACCCATGAACCCTAGCGAGGCGCCGGTGGTGCCGGAAGGACACGTCACCATCGAGATCGATGGGCAGACGATGTTCGCGCCCAAGGGGTCGATGATCATCCAGGCCGCCGACAAGGCCGGCATCCCGATTCCGCGCTTCTGCTACCACGAGAAGCTGCCGATCGCGGCCAACTGCCGCATGTGCCTGGTCGACGTCGAGAAGTCGCCCAAGCCGTCGCCGGCCTGCGCCACGCCGGTCATGGACGGCATGAAGATCCAGACCCGCAACGAGAAGGCGCTCAAGTACCAGCGCTCGGTCATGGAATTCCTGCTGATCAACCATCCGCTGGACTGCCCGATCTGCGACCAGGGCGGCGAGTGCGAGCTGCAGGACGTGTCGCTGGGCTACGGCCGTTCGGTCAGCCGCTTCAACGAGCGCAAGCGCGTGGTGGCCGACGAGGACATGGGGCCGCTGGTCGCCACCGAGATGACCCGCTGCATCCAGTGCACCCGCTGCGTGCGCTTCACCGCGGAGATCGCCGGCACCTATGAGCTGGGCGGCATGTACCGCGGCGAAAACCTGCAGATCGGCACCTATGACGGCAAGCCGCTGACCACCGAGCTTTCGGGCAACGTGATCGACGTGTGCCCGGTCGGCGCGCTGACCAACAAGGTGTTCCAGTTCCGGGCCCGCCCGTGGGAACTGACCGCGCGCGAGTCGCTGGGCTACCACGACGCGATGGGCTCGAACCTGTTCCTGCACGTGCGCCGCGGCGAAGTGCTGCGCGTGGTGCCGCGCGACAACGAGCTGGTCAACGAGTGCTGGCTGTCCGACCGCGACCGTTATTCGCACCAGGGCCTGTATGCCGCCGACCGCGCGGTCAAGCCGCTGCAGAAGGTCAACGGCGAGTGGAAGGAAGTGAGCTGGGCCGAAGGTCTGGCCGCCGCCCGCGAGATCCTCGACGGCAACCGTGGCGATGACCTCGGCGTGCTGGTGCACCCGTCCACCTCGAACGAGGAGGGTGCGCTGCTGGCCCGCCTGGCCACCGGCCTGGGCTCGAACAACCTCGACCACCGCATCGACAACCGCGACTTCTCCGACGCCGCGACCGCCGAGGTGTTCGGCGCTTCGCTGGCCGACATCGAGAACGCCGACCGCATCGTCCTGCTGGGCAGCAACATCCGCCACGAACTGCCGCTGCTGCATGCGCGCCTGCGCAAGGCGCAGACCCAGAAGGGGGCGCAGATCTTCGCGGTCAATCCGGTCGATTTCGATTTCGCATTCGCGCTGGCCGGCAAGCAGATCGTCGCGCCGTCGACGTTCGTCCAGGCGCTGGGCGATGCCGGGCTGCGCGAGGCGGTGAAGGCCGGTGGCAACGCCGTCGTCATCGTCGGCGCGATCGCCGAGAACCATCCGCAGGCGGCCGCGATCCGCGCTGCCGCGCGCGATTTCGCCGCGGCCACCGGCGCGAAGCTGTGCCGCATCCCGCAGGGCGCCAATGCCATCGGCCTGTCCCGCGCCGGCGTGCTGCCGGCCGGCAAGGATGTCGCCGCGATGCTGGCGCAGCCGCGCAAGGCCTACGTGCTGTACGGCATCGAGCCGGGCCTGGACTTCGCCGACGGCGCCGCCGCGCGCAAGGCGCTGGCCGGTGCCAAGGTGGTGGCGTTCAGCCAGTTCGCCTGCGCCTCGACCCGCGACGTGGCTGACGTGATCCTGCCGATCGGCGCGCTGCCGGAAATCGATGCGACCCTGACCAACCTCGATGGCCGCGACCAGCAGGCCCGTGCCGGCGGCAAGCTGCCGGGCGAGGCCCGCGAGGGCTGGCGCGTGCTGCGCGCCCTGGGTGGCGACCTGCAGCTGACCGGCTTCGGCTTCACCGATCTGGCGGGCCTGCGTGCCGGCCTGCAGCCGGTGCAGGTGAGCGTGGCTGCCTCGGCGCAGCCGCAGCTGGCGGGCGAGGGCCTGGAAGTGGCTTCGACCCCGGCGATCTACCGCACCGATGCGGTGGTGCGTCGCGCCGAAGCGCTGCAGGCACATCCGCTGAACAACGCGCCGCGCATCGTGCTCAACGTCGATGACGCCGCACGGCTGCAGCTGGTGGAAGGGCAGATGGCCAAGGTCGGCACCGACGCCGGCAAGGCGACCCTGCCGGTCGTGGTCGACGCGCGCGTCGCCGCCGGTACGGTCTGGATTGAATCGGGCCACGGCGCCACCGCGCCGCTGGGTGCCGCTCGGGTAACGGTGGTGGCTGCATGAACGAGTTGCTGTTGAACGCGGTCGACCCGCTGCACCAGTGGTTCCTGACGCTGGGCGACATCGGCATCGTGCTGTGGACGGTGCTGAAGATCCTGGTCATCGCCATGCCGATCATCGTATCGGTGGCGTTCTACGTGCTGTGGGAGCGCAAGCTGATCGGCTGGATGCACGTGCGTCACGGGCCGATGTACGTCGGCCTGGGCGGCCTGCTGCAGGCCTTTGCCGACGTGACCAAGCTGCTGTTCAAGGAAATCGTGCAGCCGGCCAACGCGCACCGGACGATCTACGTGCTGGCGCCGCTGATCGTGTTGGCACCGTCGTTCGCCGCCTGGTCGGTGGTGCCGTTCGATTACAAGCTGGTGCTGTCCAACGCCAACGTCGGCCTGCTGTACCTGCTGGCGATGACCTCGCTGGGCATCTACGGCGTGATCCTGGCCGGCTGGGCGTCGAACTCCAAGTACGCCTTCCTTGGCGCGATGCGCTCTGCCGCGCAGATGGTCAGTTACGAAATCGCGATGGGCTTCGCCCTGGTCGGCGTGATGATCGCCGCCGGCAGCCTGAACCTGAGCGAGATCGTGCTGGCGCAGAAGGGCAGTTCCGGCCTGTTCGACTGGTTCCTGCTGCCGCTGCTGCCGCTGTTCGTCGTGTACTGGGTGTCCGGCGTGGCCGAGACCAACCGCGCGCCGTTCGACGTGGTCGAGGGCGAGTCGGAAATCGTCGCCGGCCACATGGTCGAGTACTCCGGCGGTGCGTTCGCGCTGTTCTTCCTGGCCGAATACGCCAACATGATCCTGATCAGCTTCCTGATCTCGATCTTCTTCATGGGCGGCTGGCTGAGCCCGATCCAGGGCTGGGTGACGGCGGACGTGTCGCCGTGGGTCAACTGGATCTGGAACGGCGGCTGGCCGTGGCTGCTGGCCAAGGTGTTCTTCTTCGCCAGTTCGTACATCTGGTTCCGCGCCACGTTCCCGCGCTTCCGCTACGACCAGATCATGCGCCTGGGCTGGAAGGTGTTCATCCCGCTGACCATCGCGTGGATCGCGGTGACCGCATTGCTCGTGTTCTACGGCGTGATCCAGAGAGGCGTTTGATTCATGAAAAAGATCACCCACTATTTCAAGAGCCTGCTGCTGCTGGAGCTGGTCTCCGGCATGTGGCTGACGCTGAAGTACGCGTTCAAGCCCAAGTACACC
This sequence comes from Stenotrophomonas sp. PS02297, assembly GCF_029959705.1. Lineage (NCBI taxonomy): Bacteria > Pseudomonadati > Pseudomonadota > Gammaproteobacteria > Lysobacterales > Lysobacteraceae > Stenotrophomonas > Stenotrophomonas sp. PS02297. Next base: position 91,025 of record NZ_JASCOS010000002.1, read on the forward strand.
GTGCTGTACCCGATGGAGAAGTTCCCGCAGTCGCCGCGCTTCCGCGGCCTGCACGCGCTGCGCCGCTACCCGAACGGCGAGGAACGCTGCATCGCCTGCAAGCTGTGCGAGGCGGTGTGCCCGGCGTTGGCCATCACCATCGATTCGGCCAAGCGCGAGGACGGCACCCGCCGCACCACGCGCTACGACATCGACCTGTTCAAGTGCATCTTCTGCGGTTTCTGCGAGGAGAGCTGCCCGGTGGACTCGATCGTGGAAACCCACATCCTCGAGTACCACTTCGAGAACCGTGGCGAGAACATCGTCACCAAGCCGCAGCTGCTGGCCATCGGTGATCGGCTGGAAGCCGAGATCGCCGAACGCCGTGCCGCCGACGCCGCCTTCCGCTGAGGACCGAAAGATGGATTGGGTAAATATCGCTTTCTGGTTCTTCTCGATCGTGGCGGGGCTTTCGGCCCTGTCGGTGATCAGCGTGCGTAACCCGGTGTATGCCGTGTTGTGCCTGATCCTGACCTTCTTCTCCATCGCCTGCGTGTGGCTGCTGGTCGGCGCCGAGTTCCTCGGCGTCACCCTGGTGCTGGTGTACGTCGGCGCGGTGATGGTGCTGTTCCTGTTCGTGGTGATGATGCTCGACGTGGAAACCGCCAGCCTGCGCGAAGGCTGGGTGCGCTACCTGCCGGTCGGACTGGTCGTCGCGGTGGTGATGCTGGTTCAGATGCTGACCCTGATCGGCATCAAGGCGCGCATGGCCGTGCCGTTCCCGGCCGACAACGCGGCCGCCGTCGCCGCCGACAACTCCAATGTCACCTGGCTGGCGCGCAGCCTGTTCACCGAATACCTGCTGCCGTTCGAGTTCGCCGCGGTGATCCTGACCGTGGCGGTGATCGCCGCGGTGATGCTGACCCTGCGCCGCCGTACCGGCGTGAAGACGCAGAATCCGTCCGAGCAGACCCGCGTCCGCGCCAGCGACCGCCTGCGCATCGTGAAGATGGCGGCCGAGAAGCCGGTCGCGCTGACCGATACCAAGCACAACGAAGGCGGCGAGGAGGCCAAGCCATGATTTCCCTGGGCCACATGCTCGCTCTTGGCGCGGTGATGTTCTGCATCTCCGTCGCCGGCATCTTCCTCAACCGCAAGAACATCATCGTGCTGTTGATGTCGGTCGAGTTGATGCTGCTGTCGGTGAACATCAACTTCGTCGCCTTCTCGCGTCAGCTCGGCGATACCGCCGGCCAGCTGTTCGTGTTCTTCATCCTGACCGTGGCCGCGGCGGAAGCCGCCATCGGCCTCGCGATCCTGGTGACCCTGTTCCGTACCCGCCACACCATCAACGTGGGCGAAGTCGATTCGTTGAAGGGCTGACCCACAGATGGAAATCACTCTCTCCAAGAGCCTGTTGATCGCAGTGGTGCTGGCACCGCTGCTCGGCAGCGTCATCGCCGGCCTGTTCGGTCGCCAGGTGGGGCGCAAGGGCGCCCAGTACGCCACCATCCTCGGCGTGGCGGTCAGCTGCGCGCTGTCGATGCACACCCTGTACCAGTTGCTGTGGGGCGGGGCGCAGCCGTTCAACCAGAACCTCTATACCTTCTTCGAAGTCGGCCAGTATTCGGCGCACGTCGGCTTCATGGTCGACCGCCTGACCGCGATGATGATGGTGGTGGTGACCTTCGTGTCGCTGCTGGTGCATGTCTACTCGATCGGCTACATGGCCGACGATGACGGCTACCAGCGCTTCTTCAGCTACATCTCGCTGTTCACCTTCTCCATGCTCACCCTGGTGATGAGCAACAACTTCCTGCAGCTGTTCTTCGGCTGGGAAGCGGTGGGCCTGGTGTCGTACCTGCTGATCGGCTTCTACTTCAAGAAGCCGAGCGCGATCTTCGCCAACATGAAGGCCTTCCTGGTCAACCGCGTGGGCGACTTCGGCTTCCTGCTGGGCATCGCCGGCGTGCTGTGGGTGTTCGGCACCCTGGACTACGCGACCGTGTTCGCCAACGCGCCGCTGCTGAATGATCCGAACGCGCTGATCCAGGTGTGGTCCGGTTCGATCAACCTGTTCGGCCACCCGGTGCAGGTGCTGGGCGAGCCGGTGATCTGGTCGATCGCCACGCTGATCTGCATCTGCCTGTTCATCGGCGCGATGGGCAAGTCGGCGCAGGTGCCGCTGCACGTGTGGCTGCCGGACTCGATGGAAGGCCCGACCCCGATCTCGGCGCTGATCCACGCCGCGACGATGGTGACCGCCGGCATCTTCATGGTCACCCGCATGTCGCCGCTGTTCGAGCTGTCGCAGACGGCGCTCAACTTCATCCTGTTCATCGGTGCGACCACGGCCTTCTTCACCGGCCTGATCGGCATCGTGCAGAACGACATCAAGCGCGTTGTTGCCTACTCGACGCTGTCGCAGCTGGGCTACATGACCGTGGCGCTGGGCGTGTCCGCCTACTCGGGTGCGGTGTTCCACCTGATGACCCATGCCTTCTTCAAGGCGCTGCTGTTCCTCGGCGCCGGCTCGGTCATCATCGGCATGCACCACGAGCAGAACATGATGAAGATGGGTGGCCTGCGCAAGTACATGCCGATCACCCACATCACCATGTGGATCGGCACCCTGGCCCTGGTCGGCACGCCGTTCTTCTCCGGTTTCTACTCGAAGGACACCATCATCGAGGCGGCCGAGCTGCATGCCCACGCGTCCGACAGCTGGGTGGCCACCTACGGCTACTGGGCGGTGCTGGGCGGCGTGATCGTCACCAGCTTCTACAGCTTCCGCCTGCTGTTCCTGACGTTCTTCGGCAAGGAGCGCTTCCGCGACGCGCACGAGGACCACGGCCATGACGCGCACCACCATGACGAGCATCATGGCCATGGCGCGCACGAGCCGCACGAATCGCCCTGGGTGGTGACCCTGCCGCTGGTCCTGCTGGCGATCCCGTCGATCCTCATCGGCTTCTTCACCGCCGGTCCGATGCTGTTCGGCACCGACTGGGCCGGTCATGCCAGCGGCAACGGCATCCCGGGGCAGGTGATGTCCTTCTTCACCGGCATCGTCGACTTCTACGACCCGGCGCGCGACACCATCGCCGAAGTGGGCAAGGAAGGCTGGCATGGCGCCGTGCAGTTCGCGCTGCATGGCCTGACCGCGCCTGCATTCATCCTGACAGTCGCCGGTTTCGTCCTGGCCTGGGTGTTCTACATCTGGAAGCCGGAACTGGCCGGCCGGTCCCGCAAGGCCCTTGCGCCGGTGGTTTCGGTGCTGGAGAACAAGTACGGCTTCGACAAGCTGTGGATCGAAGGTTTCGCCGGCGGCAGCGTCAAACTCGGCAAGGCCGCGCGCGCCGTGGACAGCAACGTGGTCGATGGGGTGGTGAACGGTGCGGCCCGCGTGGTCGAGCTGGCCGCCAACCTGCTGCGCCGCACCCAATCCGGTTTCCTCTACCACTACGCCTTCGTGATGATCATCGGCCTGATTGCCCTGCTGGGCCTGCTGATGCATTTCTGGCGTTGACCTGTACGGAATAAGAAGACGTGTCGAACTGGCCCCTACTCAGTATCCTCATCTGGCTGCCGATCCTCGGCGGTGCGTTGATTCTTGCCGTGCGCAACGCCCAGGCCGCCCGTTGGGCGTCCCTGGCGGTGGCACTGCTCACCTTCCTGTTGAGCCTCGGCCTGCTCGCCGGCTACGACCGCACCGCCGCCGAGGTGATGCAGTTCGTCGAGCAGCACCCGTGGATCCCGGCCTACGGCATCGGCTACAACCTGGCCGTCGACGGCATCGCCATCGCGCTGGTGCTGCTGACCACCCTGGTGGGCGTGCTGGCGCTGATCGGTGCCTGGGGTGTGATCGACAAGCGCGTGAACCAGTACGTGGCCGCCTTCCTGATCCTGGAAGGCGTGACGGTGGGCATCTTCGCCGCCACCGACGCGATGCTGTTCTACGTGTTCTTCGAAGCCATGCTGATCCCGATGTTCCTGATCATCGGCGTCTGGGGCGGGCCGCGCCGCATCTACGCGGCGATCAAGTTCTTCCTCTATACCTTCCTCGGCTCGGTGCTGATGCTGGTGGCGCTGATCTACCTGTACATCAAGGGCGGCAGCTTCCAGCTGGCCGACCTGTACCAGCTGCAGCTGTCGGGCAGGGAGCAGACCTGGATATTCTTCGCGTTCCTGATCGCCTTCGCGGTCAAGGTGCCGATGTTCCCGGTGCACACCTGGCTGCCGGACGCGCACGTGGAAGCGCCGACCGCCGGTTCGGTGATCCTGGCTGCGATCGCGCTGAAGATCGGTGGCTACGGTTTCCTGCGCTTCAACCTGCCGATCGTGCCGGACGCCAGCAGCGAATGGGCCTGGCTGGTGATCGCGCTGTCGCTGGTGGCGGTGATCTACGTCGGCCTGGTGGCGCTGGTGCAGGACGACATGAAGAAGCTGGTGGCCTACTCCTCGGTCGCGCACATGGGCTTCGTCACCCTGGGTACCTTCACCGCCCTGTGGCTGGTGCGCGAGGCCGGCAATGCCGACGCCGCGCGCCTGGGCCTGCAGGGTGCGATGGTGCAGATGATCTCGCACGGCTTCGTGTCCGGCGCGATGTTCTCCTGCATCGGCGTGCTCTACGACCGCCTGCATACCCGACGCATCGCCGACTACGGCGGCGTGGTCAACGTGATGCCCTGGTTCGCCGCCTTCGCGCTGCTGTTCTTCATGGCCAACTCCGGCCTGCCGGGCACCAGCGGTTTCGTCGGCGAGTTCATGGTGGTGCTGGCCAGCTTCCAGTGGGAGCCGCTGGTGGCGCTGGGCGCGGCCACCACGCTGATCATCGGCGCGGCCTATTCGCTTTGGCTGTACAAGCGCGTGTTCTTCGGCGAAGTGGGCAACGCCCACGTGGCCGAGATGAAGGACATCAACGGACGCGAATGGCTGGTGCTGGGCGTGTTCGCCGTCGGTACGCTGGCGCTGGGCGTGTATCCGCGGCCGCTGACCGAACTGATGGAGCCCTCCATCGCCAAGCTGGCGATGCAGATCGCATCGAGCAAGCTGCTGTAAGCGGCCCCGTCGAGAGTATTGATTCCAGGATTTGATGATGACAACGCCGACGCTACTGCCGTTGACCGCCGCCGACCTCCCGCCGCTGCTGCCCGAACTGGTGGTGATCGGCGGAGCTTTCGCCCTGCTGATCCTCGACCTGTTCATCAGCAACCGCCACAAAGTCTGGACCCACTTCCTGTCGGTCGCCATCCTCGCTGTCGCCTTCGCGCTGCTGCTTGGCGGCGTGGGCGGGCAGGGCGAGGTGTTCCATGGCATGTTCATCCGCGACAACGCCGCCGACATCATGAAGACCGTGGTGGTGCTGGTCAGCGGCCTGACCCTGGTCTATGGCTGGAGCTACCTGCGCGAGCGCAGCCTGTACCAGGGCGAGATCGCGGTACTGGTCCTGTTCGCCACCGCGGGCATGATGATCCTGGTCTCGGCCGGCAGCCTGCTGATGGTCTACCTGGGGCTGGAACTGCTGGCGCTGTGTTCCTATGCGCTGGTGGCAAGCAACCGCGAGAACAAGCTGGCCGCGGAAGCGGGCATGAAGTACATCGTGCTCGGCTCGCTGGCCTCGGGCCTGCTGCTGTACGGCATGTCGCTGATCTATGGCGCCACCGGCTCGCTGCACCTGGACGTGATCCATGCCGCCGCCGCGCACTCGGACGAGCGCATGCTGCTGCTGACCGGCGCGGTGTTCATGGTCGCCGGCGTCGCCTTCAAGCTCGGCGCCGCGCCGTTCCACATGTGGCTGCCGGACGTCTACCAGGGCGCCCCGGCGCCGATCGCGCTGTTCATCAGCTCGGCACCGAAGCTGGCCGCGTTCGGCATGGCCTATCGCCTGCTGGAAGCCGGCGTCGGCCCGCTGTCGACCGAACTGCAGTACGTGCTGGCCGGTCTGTCGGCGCTGTCGCTGGTGGTCGGCAACCTGATGGCCATCGCCCAGACCAACCTCAAGCGCATGCTGGCCTATTCGACCGTCTCGCACATCGGCTTCCTGCTGATGGGCGTGGCCGGCGGCGGCGCGGCGGGCTACTCGGCGGCGATGTTCTATGCCGTGGCCTACGCGATCATGTCCACCGCGGCCTTCGGCGTGATCATCGCCCTGTCGCGTGCCGGTTTCGAGGCCGAGAGCATCGACGACTTCAAGGGCCTGAACGCGCGCAACCCGTGGATGGCCGGCCTGATGCTGTGCGCCATGTTCTCGCTGGCCGGCATCCCGCCGTTCCTGGGCTTCTGGGCCAAGCTGGCGGTGCTGGGCGCCGCGGTCAACGGTGGCCTGCTGTGGCTGGTGATCCTGGGCGTGATCAGCGCGGTGGTGGGCTGCTTCTACTACCTGCGCGTGGTCAAGGTCATGTATTTCGACGAGCCGGTGGGCGAGCCGCTGCCGCGCAACAACGACCGCATCCTGGGCATCGTGCTGGGCGTGAACTGCGTGGCGTTGCTGGTGCTGCCGGTGGCCTTGGGGCCGCTGCTGGCCTGGATGCGCAACGCATTTGCACATTTGTCGTAAAAAACGATACAAAACGGCGAGATTCATGTAATATGCGCGCCCTGAGTTGATGGCGACGCCGGCAAGCCAGCGTCGCCGGACCATCGCAAGATGGTCGACCGGAACGGGATCGTTCCGGGTTTCGGCGGAACCCCCGGGTTTCCTGAAACAATGAAGTAAAAAAGACTTGCGGTAACGGTCCAATTACTTCATAATTCCGCTTCTGCTGCGGGGTGGAGCAGTCTGGCAGCTCGTCGGGCTCATAACCCGAAGGTCGCAGGTTCAAATCCTGCCCCCGCTACCAGTTTCAGCCTTCTTCAATCTTGATTGTCGAAGGCGGAATCTGGGCTCGAAGAAACGTTTGCTTCCGTTTCTTCAACCGGAATCCAGTCACCGGATTCATACCGGACAAAGGGCCCAGTCGGGCCCTTTGTTGTTTCCGCAAAACGAAAAGTCCGGCTGGGTTTTTCCGTTATCACCATTACCGAAATCAAGGCAGGCTGTGAGCGACAAGGCTACTGAAATCGCGAATCTGCTGGGCCCCACCGTGCAGGCGCTGGGCCTGGATCTGCTGGGCGCCGAGTATCTGCCGGCGCCGGGCGGCGCAACGCTGCGCCTGTACATCGACGTGCCGCTGGCCGAGCAGCCCGAGCGCGTGGTCAACATCGACGACTGCGAGCGGGTGAGCCGCGAGGTGTCCGCGCAGCTGGACGTCGAGGATCCGATCAGCGGCAACTACACGCTGGAAGTGTCCTCGCCGGGCGTGGACCGCCCGCTGTTCACGCTGGAGCAGTTCGAACGGCACCTGGGCGAGTCGGCCAAGGTCGGCCTGAAGCTGCCGCAGGAGAACCGCCGCCGACTGCAGGGCGAGATCGCCGCGGTGGACGCGGTCGCCGGCACCGTGACCTTCACCGTCGATGGCAGGCCGTTCGTGGCCGCCTTCGACAACATCGACAAGGCGCGCATCATTCCGGACTGGGCCGCGCTCGGCCTTGCTCCGACCAAACCGACCGGTCCGGCCCCCAAGCAGGGTGGCGCGGCCAAGAACAAATCCAATAACGAAACCGCGGCCCGCAAGCCGCGCGCGGAGTAAGCCGATGAGCAAGGAACTTCTGCTGGTAGTCGACGCGGTCGCCAATGAGAAAGGCGTGCCGCGCGAAGTGATCTTCGATGCGATCGAGGCCGCGCTCGCCTCGGCGGCAAAGAAGCGCTATGTGGACCAGGACGTGCTGGCGCGCGTGGCGATCGACCACAAGGACGGCAGCTACGAGACCTTCCGCCGCTGGGAGGTCGTGGCCGACGACGTGGTGATGGAATCGCCGGACCGCCAGATCCGCATGATGGACGCGATCGACGAGGCCGATGGCGTCGAGATCGGCGACTACATCGAAGAGCAGATCGAGAACCCCGACTTTGGTCGCATCGCCGCGCAGGCCGCCAAGCAGGTGATCGTGCAGCGCGTGCGCGAGGCCGAGCGCCAGCAGGTCGTGGACGCGTGGAAGGATCGCGTCGGCGAACTGGTGACCGGGGTGGTCAAGCGCGCCGAGCGCGGCAACATCTACGTCGACCTGGGCGGCAACGCCGAGGCCTTCATCCCGAAGGACAAGGGCATTCCGCGCGACGTGCTGCGCGCAGGCGACCGCGTGCGCGGTTACCTGGCCGAAGTGCGTTCGGAGCCGCGTGGCCCGCAGCTGTTCATCAGCCGCGCCGCGCCGGAATTCATGATCGAGCTGTTCAAGCTGGAAGTGCCGGAAGTCGGCCAGGGCCTGGTCGAGATCAAGGCCTGCGCCCGCGATCCGGGCGACCGCGCCAAGATCGCGGTCATTGCCCACGACAGCCGCACCGATCCGATCGGTGCCTGCATCGGCATGCGCGGTTCGCGCGTGCAGGCCGTGAGCAACGAGCTCAACGGCGAGCGCGTGGACATCGTGCTGTGGAACGAGAACCCGGCCAATTTCGTCATCAATGCGATGGCGCCGGCCGAAGTGCAGTCCATCATCGTCGATGAGGAAAAGCACTCGATGGATCTGGCCGTGGCCGAAGAGCGCCTGGCCCAGGCCATCGGCAAGGGCGGCCAGAACGTGCGCCTGGCCAGCCGCCTTACCGGCTGGCAGCTCAACGTGATGACCCAGGACCAGGTCGCCGCCAAGTCGGAGGCCGAGCAGGCCGTCGCCCGCCAGCTGTTCATGGACAAGCTGGAAGTGGACGAGGAAATCGCCGGCATCCTGGTCAGCGAGGGCTTCAGCACCGTCGAGGAAATCGCCTACGTGCCGATCGGCGAACTGCTGGCGGTGGAAGGCTTCGATGAGGACATCGTCGAGGAACTGCGCGCCCGCGCCCGCGATGCGCTGCTGAACGAAGCGCTGGCAGTGGAAGAGGGCGCCGAGGAAGGCGTGCCGGCCGAAGACCTGCTGGCGTTGCCGGGCATGGACGAGGCAACGGCCTATGCGCTGGCCGGCAACGGCGTGCGCACGAGTGAGGATCTGTCGGACCTGGCTGCCGACGAGATCCTGGAGTTCGGCATCGAAGGCATGGACCTGGAACGCGCAGCGGCGCTGGTCCTGGCCGCCCGCGCCGAGGAGATCGCCCGTCTGGAGCGCGGCGAATGAGCCAGCGATGAACAGTGCCCTGAGCCGCTCAGGGCGTAGACTCCGCGCTGCCTTCGTCCGTATCGAGGGGGCGCCAACAAGATCATAGGATCCGAATGTCGCAGCAAACCACCATCCGCAAGCTCGCCCAACTGGTCAATACGCCGGTGGAGAAACTGCTGGAACAGCTGGCCCAGGCCGGCATGAAGTTCAGCGGTCCCGACCAGGTCGTGACCAGCGCCGAGAAAGTGAAGCTGCTCGGTTTCCTTCGCCGTTCCCACGGCAAGGACGAGCCGGTCGCCGACGAGGCTGACGCCGCGCCGAAGAAGATCACCCTGAGCCGCCGTACGCAGCAGGAAGTGACCGTCAATGCCGGTCGCAGCAAGACCACGGTCAATGTCGAGGTGCGCCAGAAGCGCACCTACGTCAAGCCGGCTGCCGGCGCGCCGATGGATGCGGATGCCGAGCGCGCCGAGATCCTGCGCAAGCTCGAGGAGTCGCGCCAGCGCAACCTCGACGAGCAGCGCATGCTGGCCGAGAAGGACCGTGCGCGCGACGAGGAGATCGTGGCGCGCCAGAAGGCGGCCGAAGATGCCGAGCGCGAGCGCGCGGAGGCTGAGCGCCAGGCTGCGGAGGATGCCGCCAAGGCGGCCGAAGCGGCCAAGGCCGCGCCTGCGGCGCCGGCCGTCAGGCAGCCGATCATCGAGACGCTGACGCCGCGTCCTGCGCGCACCACCTCGACCACGCCGCGCCCCGCGGCGCCGGCACCTGCGCGCGACGATCGCGGCAGCGCGCATGCCAAGCCGGGCAACAAGTCGTCCCGTGGCGGCCAGTCGGAAGACGAGGGTGGCAAGCGCTTCGGCGGCCAGCTGCACCTGTCGCCGTCCGACCGCGCCCGCCGCGGCAACAACAGCAATTCGCGCGGCCGCCCCGGCGCGCGCGCGCCGCAGGGTCGTCGCGGCAACGAGCAGTCGCGCGGCGGTGGCGGCAGTCACGGCTTCGAGCGTCCGACCGCGCCGGTGGTGCGCGAGGTCGCCATCGGCGACACCATCACCGTGGCCGATCTGGCGCAGAAGCTGGCGCTGAAGGGCGGCGAGGTGGTCAAGGCGTTGTTCAAGATGGGCGTGATGGCCACCATCACCCAGTCCATCGACCACGACACCGCCGCGCTGGTGACCGAGGAACTCGGCCACAAGGTGGTGCGTGCCGGCAACAACGATGCCGAAGACGCGCTGCTGGCCATCACCGATGCCGATCACGGCGACGCCGTGCCGCGTCCGCCGGTGGTCACCATCATGGGCCACGTCGACCACGGCAAGACCTCGCTGCTGGACTACATCCGCCGCACCAAGGTCGCCAACGGCGAGGCCGGCGGCATCACCCAGCACATCGGCGCGTACCACGTGGAAACGCCGAAGGGCGTGATCAGCTTCCTCGACACCCCGGGCCACGCCGCGTTCACCTCGATGCGCGCCCGCGGCGCGCAGCTGACCGACGTGGTGGTGGTGGTGGTGGCGGCCGACGACGGCGTCATGCCGCAGACCAAGGAAGCCATCCAGCACGCCCGCGCGGCCAATGCGCCGATCGTGGTGGCGATCAACAAGATCGACAAGTCCACCGCCGATCCGATGCGGGTCAAGAACGAACTGCTCGCCGAGCAGGTCGTGGCCGAGGATTTCGGTGGCGACACGCAGATGGTGGAAATCTCGGCCAAGACCGGCCTGGGCATCGACGACCTGCTGGATGCGATTTCGCTGCAGGCCGAAGTGCTGGAGCTGAAGGCCGTGGCCGAAGGCCGCGCCGCCGGCGTGGTCATCGAATCGGCGCTGGACAAGGGCCGTGGCCCGGTTGCGACGGTGCTGGTGCAGCAGGGTCAGCTCAAGAAGGGCGACTACCTGGTGTGCGGCATCCAGTACGGCCGCGTGCGTGCGCTGTTCGACGAGACCGGCCGGCAGGTTGCCGAGGCCGGCCCGTCCATCCCGGTGCAGGTGCTGGGCCTGTCCGGCGTGCCGGATGCCGGCGACGACTTCGTCGTGGTCGAGGACGAGCGCCTGGCCAAGGACGTCGCGCAGCAGCGCGAAACCAAGCGTCGCGAGTCGCGCCTGGTCGCCACGGCGGGCAGCCGCATGGAAGACATCATGGCGCAGATGGGCAAGGGCGAAGGCCAGCAGGTGCTGAACCTGCTGATCAAGGCCGACGTCCAGGGCTCGGTGCAGGCGCTGAGCCAGTCGCTGGTGGGGCTGTCCAACGACGAGATCCGGATCAACGTGATCCATTCCGGCGTCGGCGGCATCACCGAATCCGACGCCAACTCGGCGGTAGCTTCCAAGGCCACGGTCATCGGCTTCAACGTGCGTGCGGACGCTTCGGCCCGCCGCATCATCGAATCCAATGGCGTGGACCTGCGTTACTTCTCGATCATCTATGACGTGATCGACCAGGTGAAGCAGGTGGCTTCGGGCCTGCTGGGCGTGGAGATCCGCGAAGAGATCATCGGCATCGCCGAGGTCCGCGACGTGTTCCGCAGTTCCAAGTTCGGCGCGGTCGCCGGCTGCATGGTGGTCGAGGGCGTGGTCAAGCGGAACAAGCCGATCCGCGTGCTGCGCGACAGCGTGGTGGTGTTCGAGGGCGAACTGGAATCGCTGCGCCGCTTCAAGGAAAACGTCGAGGAAGTCCGCAACGGTACCGAGTGCGGTATCGGCGTGAAGGCCTACAACGACGTCAAGGCCGGCGACCAGATCGAATGCTTCGAGCGCATCGAAGTGCCGCGCACCCTGTAACAACGCAGTACCGGCCGGCCCGCGCGATGCGGGCCGGCCGTGCTTTCCCCCGCAGCAATCAGACGAGCGACAATCCGTGCCCAAGACCTTCCACCGTACCGACCGAGTTTCCGCGCAGATCCGCCGCGATCTGGGCACGCTGGTGCATGCCGCCGTGCGCGAGCACGGGCTGCCATCGGTCAGCGTTTCGGACGTGGAAGTCACCCGCGACATGGCCCATGCCAAGGTGTTCGTCACCGCGCTGATGCCGGAGCGTTCGGTCGAGGCGGTCAAGGGCCTGCGCGAGCTGGCCGGCGAGCTGCGCATGGCCCTGGCCCGTGCGATGAAGCTGCGCCATGTGCCGGAGCTGCATTTCCATTACGACGATTCGGTGGATCGCGGCGAGCGCATCGACAACCTGCTGCGCGATCTGCCGGATACGCTGGCGGCGCAGGCTGGCAGCGAAGCCGACGACGAGTAAGTCCGGCCCGGCGTTGCGCCGGCCATTTCTGCTGGGCATCCTCCGTTCCTGTACGACACCCACCGCTTCCGGTCCGACCGGCGGCGGGGTGCCGGTTTCCTCCTGTTCCCGCCGGCATGCGGACGACCGCGCCGGTCCGACAAGGGTGTTGCATGCGTCCCCGTATCCAATTCCGCCGCCTGGACGGCATCGTCCTGCTCGACAAGCCTGCCGGCATGAGTTCCAACACCGCGCTGCAGGTGGCGCGGCGCCTGTTCAGGGCGGAGAAGGGCGGCCATACCGGCAGCCTCGATCCGCTGGCTACCGGCCTGCTGCCGCTGTGCTTCGGCGAGGCGACCAAGATCGCCGGGCTGCTGCTGGGCTCGGCCAAGGCCTACGATGCCGACATCGCGCTGGGCGCGACCACCGATACCGACGATGCCGACGGCGCGGTGCTGCTGCAGCGCCCCGTACCGGCCGTCGACGCGCAGGCGCTGCGGCAGGCGCTGGAGCCGTTGACCGGGCACATCCGCCAGCGCGCCCCGATCTACTCGGCGCTGAAGCAGGGCGGCGAGCCGCTGTATGTGAAGGCGCGTCGTGGCGAAGCCATCGAGGCACCGGAGCGGGATGTCCACGTGCAGTCCATCGAGGTGCTGGAGCAGCAGCCGGAGCGGCTGCGGCTGCGTGTGACCTGCGGTTCGGGAACCTATATCCGCAGCATCGCCCGCGACCTGGGCGAGCGGCTGGGCTGCGGTGCGCACATCACCGCGCTGCGCCGGCTGTGGGTGGAGCCGTTCCTGTCCCCGCGCATGATCGGCCTGGACGAACTGCGCGTCCTGGCCGAGGGCGGGGACGATGCGGCCCTGCTGGAATGGCTGCTGCCGCTGGAGGCGGGACTGAGCCATTTCGGCCGGGTCCAGCTGGACGCTGGTCGCGCGCAGCGCTTCTGCATGGGCCAGCGCCTGCGCGAGCCATCGTGGCCGCAGGGCCTGGTGGCGGTGTTCGCCGACGATGGCAGGGTGCTGGGACTGGGGCAGGTGGATGCGGCCGGAATGCTGGCGCCGCAACGCCGCTTCAATCTCTGAATGGCCGCTGTTTGCTGTCCGGAACCCAGTCGCGCCTTGTCGCGACAGGCGCGTATCGTTACAATTCTGCGGCCCTTTGCCGGGCACCGGTCCGCCGTCGGCGGTCCGCATTCCTTAAACGGCGAGCTGCGCGGTGCGTCATCAGCACGTTCCTGCCGGCCACGCATCCAGAGAAAACATCATGTCGATCGACACCCAGAAAGTTATTGAAGACAACAAGCGCGGCGCCAACGACACCGGTTCGCCGGAAGTCCAGGTCGCCCTGCTGACCGCCCGCATCGAGCAGCTGACCGAACACTTCAAGCTCCACAAGAAGGATCACCACAGCCGCCGCGGCCTGCTGCAGCTGGTCAATCGCCGCCGCAGCCTGCTCGACTACCTGAAGAAGAAGGACGTCGAGCGCTACAAGGGCCTGATCGAAAAGCTTGGCCTGCGTCGCTAAGCAGCAACCCCTCCGCGGCGCAGCGATGCGCCGCGGTTTTGTTTTTGCAGTTCAACAGCATTCCCGGGACCGGAACAACCGGCCGCCCGCTGGCGACAAGGGTCGCCGACGGTCCATTCGCAGACAGCATCCCCAAGGACACCCTCCGTGGCAAAAATCACCAAAACCTTCCAGTACGGCAAGCACACCGTCACGCTTGAGACCGGCGAAGTCGCCCGTCAGGCCAGCGGTGCCGTCATCGTCAAGATGGACGACACCGTACTGCTGGTCACCGCCGTCGCCGCCAAGAGTGCGCGCGAAGGCCAGGACTTCTTCCCGCTGACCGTTGATTACCAGGAGAAGTTCTACGCCGGCGGCCGTATCCCGGGTGGTTTCTTCAAGCGCGAAGGCCGTGCGACCGAGAAGGAAACCCTGATCTCGCGCCTGATCGACCGTCCGATCCGCCCGCTGTTCCCGGAAGACTACAAGAACGAAGTGCAGATCATCGCCACGGTGATGTCGCTGAACCCGGACGTGGACGGTGACATCCCGGCCCTGATCGGCGCTTCGGCTGCCCTGGCCCTGGCCGGTACCCCGTTCATGGGTCCGATCGGCGCCGCCAAGGTCGGCTACAAGAACGGCGAGTACATCCTGAACCCGACCGTCAGCGAACTGGCTGACTCGCAGCTGGAGCTGGTCGTCGCCGGTACCTCCAATGCCGTGCTGATGGTCGAATCCGAAGCCGCGCTGCTGTCCGAAGAAGTGATGCTGGGCGCCGTGACCTTCGGCCACCGCGAAATGCAGAAGGTCATCAACGCGATCAACGAGCTGACCGTCGAAGCCGGCACCAAGCCGTCGACCTGGGAAGCCCCGGCCAAGAACGACGCGCTGATCTCCGCCCTGAAGGAAGCCATCGGCCCGCGCCTGGGCGAAGCCTTCCAGGTGCGCGACAAGCTGCAGCGCCGCGACGCCATCTCGGCGATCAAGAAGGACGTGGTCGAAGCCCTGGCCGGCCGCGTGGCCGCCGAAGGCTGGAACCCGGCCGAGCTGTCGAAGGAATTCGGCGAGCTGGAATACCGCACCATGCGTGACTCGGTGCTGGACACCAAGGTCCGCATCGACGGCCGTGCGCTGGACACCGTCCGCCCGATCGCGGTGAAGACCGGCGTCCTGCCGCGTACCCACGGTTCCTCGCTGTTCACCCGCGGCGAAACCCAGGCCATCGTGACCATCACCCTGGGCACCGCCCGTGACGGCCAGGTCATCGACGCCGTTGCCGGTGAGTACAAGGAAAACTTCCTGTTCCATTACAACTTCCCCCCGTTCTCGGTGGGCGAGTGCGGCCGCATGATGGGCCCGAAGCGCCGCGAAATCGGCCACGGTCGCCTGGCCAAGCGTGGCGTGCTGGCTGTCATGCCGTCGCTGGAAGCCTTCCCGTACACCATCCGCGTCGTGTCGGAAATCACCGAGTCGAACGGTTCCTCGTCGATGGCCTCGGTCTGCGGCTCGTCGCTGGCCCTGATGGACGCCGGCGTGCCGGTGAAGGCGCCGGTGGCCGGTATCGCCATGGGCCTGGTCAAGGAAGGCGAGCGCTTCGTCGTCCTGTCCGACATCCTGGGTGACGAAGATCACCTGGGCGACATGGACTTCAAGGTGGCCGGTACCGCCGAGGGCATCTCCGCCCTGCAGATGGACATCAAGATCGAAGGCATCACCGAAGAGATCATGAAGCAGGCCCTGCAGCAGGCCAAGGCCGGCCGCCTGCACATCCTGGGTGAAATGGCCCACGGCCTGACCGCCCCGCGTTCGGAGCTGTCCGACTACGCACCGCGCCTGCTGACCATCAAGATCCACCCGGACAAGATCCGCGAAGTGATCGGCAAGGGTGGCTCGACCATCCAGGCCATCACCAAGGAAACCGGCACCCAGATCGACATCCAGGACGACGGCACCATCGTCATCGCGTCGGTCAATGCCATCGCTGCCCAGGCCGCCAAGGCCCGCATCGAGCAGATCACCTCGGACGTCGAGCCGGGCCGCATCTACGAAGGCAAGGTCGCCAAGATCATGGACTTCGGCGCGTTCGTCACCATCCTGCCGGGCAAGGACGGCCTGGTGCACGTCTCGCAGATCTCCAGCGAGCGCGTGGAGAAGGTCGGCGACAAGCTGAAGGAAGGCGACGTGGTCAAGGTCAAGGTGCTGGAAGTGGACAAGCAGGGCCGCATCCGCCTGTCGATGAAGGCCGTGGAAGAAGGCGAGGGCGTGTCGGCCGAATAAGCCGGACACCTCTGCTTGATATCGGGAAAGCGGGCCACTGGCCCGCTTTTCTTTTGGTGGTCTCGCAGCCGAGGGGCCGGTTCCGGACAACGGCGATGATGCTCCGCGGCGCTGGGCAGCGCCTGGCGGGGCTTGGCCGGTGAGGCTCCAGCGGGGCGTTGCCCCGCTCTACAGTGGAGGCGGACATGACGGCCTTGTAGTGCCGGGCAGCGCCCGGCATGCCTTTCCGGTAAGGCCCCCGCGGAGCGTCTGATCTTTGGGCCGCGGACAGGCGCTGGCGGGAATCGTGCCGTTGCTCCGCCCACGGCCATCGAGTTCCGGCCCCGACCTTCGCGCAGGGCCTTTTCCGCTGCACTGGCATGTCACTTCCCTACAGCCCTGGCGTTCCCGTCCCGTCAGCATGGAGATGAGCCGGTGGCAGGGGGAGGCAAGGAATGTGGCGATGGGCCAGCCAGCGCGCCGGGCTGTCATGGCGGCGACGGCGAGCCGCCGCACAGCCTTTGCTCGGCAAGGCTGCCGCGGCCTGTTTTCTCGCCGGCATCGGTGCGGCGTTGTGGATGCCGGCCCTGCCGCCTTCCTGGTTGCGTTGGATGCTGCTGTTGGCCGGGCTGGCGATCTGGGGAGCGGGGGCCAGGGTGTGGTGCGGGGCGCTGCTGGCCGGTGCCGGCTGGGCGTCCCTGCATGCCGGCTGGGTTCTGCAGGCGCAGCTGCCGCCGGCACTGGAACGCAGCGAAGCCGTCATCGTGGGTACCGTGGTGTCCCTGCCAGAGGCCGGGCCCAGGCGGACACGGTTCCGCTTCCGCGTCGATGATGCCGCGGCCCAGCCTGCCCCACTGCGTGGACGCCTGCTGCAACTGGCGTGGTACGACGATTTCGGAAGTACGCAGCCGGGGCCGCGGACGGAGGTGCATGCCGGTACGCGCTGGCAGTTGCAGGTGCGCCTGCGGGCGCCGCGGGGGCTTGCCAATCCGGGCGGCTTCGACGCCGGGCGCAATGCGCTGGCGCAGCGGATCACCGCCACTGGACTGGTCGTGAGCAAGGGCGGCAGGGCGCTGGCGATGCCGTCCGGAATCGATGCATGGCGCGAGGACATGGCCGGAAAGATCGACAGCGCCGTCGGCGCCTCATCCTCGCGCTATGTGCGGGCATTGGCGGTAGGCGACACCCGTGCGCTGGACGATGGCGACTGGCAGATGCTCCGGGCCACCGGCTTGACCCATCTGATCGCCATCTCCGGCTTCCATGTGGGCATGGTCGCCGGCTGCATCGCATTGGCCGCGGCCGGCTTATGGTGGTTGCTGCCCTGGCTGGGACGATGCTGCCCGCGTTCCCATGCCGCGGCCATCGCGGCCGTGCTCGGGGCCGCCGGCTATGCGGCGGTGGCCGGTTTCGCCCTGCCGACGGTGCGCACGGTGCTGATGGTCGCCGTGGTTGCGCTGGCGCGGCTGGGGCGTCGCCACGGCAGCGTTGGCGGCTCGCTGGCGCTGGCGGCTCTGGTCGTGCTGGCCTGGGATCCGTTGGCGATGCTGATGGCCGGGTTCTGGCTGAGTTTCGCCGGCGTGGCCTGGCTGGTCTGGTGCCTGCCCGAGCGCATGCACTGGCTGCGCGGTTTCCTTTCCGCGCAGGCGGTGGCGACGGTGGGGCTGCTGCCGTTCACCGCGGCGCTGTTCGACCAGGCTTCCCTGGCCGGGCCGCTCGCCAATCTGATCGCCATTCCATGGTGGAGCCTTGTGGTGGTGCCGCTGGCCGTGCTGGGCACCGGATTGGAAGCCGTGCTGCCAGGCGCCGGGACATGGCCGTGGCGCGCGTCGGCGTGGTGCTTCGACCTGAGCTGGCCGCCACTGTCGTGGCTGGGGAGCAGTCGTTTCGCGTTGTGGTGGTTGCCCGAGGCGCGGAGCGTGGCGGTGCCGCTCGCGCTTGCCGGCGCCGTGTGGCTGCTGCTGCCGGGCGGCATTCCCGGCAAGCGGCTGGCGCTGCTGCTCTGGTTGCCTCTGCTGTGGCCGGCCCGTGAGCTGCCCGGGCATGGCGAGGTGGAACTGGTACTGCTCGATGTGGGGCAGGGACTGTCGGTGCTGGTGCGCACCCGTGACCACCACCTGCTCTACGACGCAGGGCCGGCGGTGCGCGATGGCTTCGATGCGGGCGAGCGCGTGGTCGTGCCGGCGCTGCATGCCTTGGGGGTGGGCCGGCTCGATGCCGTGGTCGTCAGCCATGCCGACAACGACCATGCCGGAGGTGTGGGCGCGGTCCGCGCCGCCATGCCCGTGGACGACTGGCGCGGGCCACCGGGAATGCCGCTGCCTGCAGCCGGCGACAACCTGGCCGAGTGTGCGGCCGGCCGGCGCTGGCAATGGGACGGGGTCTGGTTCGAGTACCTGCACCCGCATGCTGGTTTTCCCTATCTGGGCAACGAGTCCAGCTGCGTGCTCCGGATAGCGACCCGCCATGGCGCGGCGCTGCTGACCGGAGACATCGGTCAGGTCATCGAGGAGGCATTGGTGCGGCGGCAACGGCCGTCGTTGCAGGCGGAGGTGGTGGTGGTGCCGCATCATGGCAGCGGCGGTTCCTCGTTGCCGATGTTCGTCGCGGCCACGCGCGCACGCCTGGTGCTGGTGTCGGCCGGTCATGGCAACCGGTTCGGCCATCCCAGGCCCGAAGTGGTCGAGCGCTGGCGTGGAGCCGGCGCCGAGGTACTGGCGACTCCCGCGAGTGGTGCGGTCAGGGTATGGCTGGGAGAGCGTGGCCTGCAGGTGCGCGAGCGCCGCAGCTGGCGTCGTCGCCTCTGGGATGCTGCTGGGCGGGCACGGGCGGCTGTTATCCTATCGGAGGACGAAAACACGGCCGCCGCGCCGGAGGGTTGAAACGTGTGGGAACTGGTCAAGGCCGGTGGTTGGCCGATGGTGCCGCTGCTGCTGCTGGGCGTGCTGGCGTTGGCGATCGTCCTGGAGCGCTTCTGGAGCCTGCGGCGTAACGAAGTGCTGCCACCGGGCCTGGGGCAGGAAGTCCGCAACTGGGCGGCGCGCGGCAAGCTGGATGCTTCCCACATCGAATCGCTGCGCGCGAATTCGCCGCTGGGCGCGCTGCTGGCCGCGGCGCTGGAAGCCCGCAATCGTCCGCGCGACCAGATCCGCGAGCGCATCGAGGACACCGGCCGGCATCTGGTGCATCGGATGGGGCGCTACCTCAATGCCCTGGGTACGATCGCCTCGGCTGGCCCGCTGCTCGGCCTGCTGGGCACGGTGATCGGAATGATCCAGATGTTCCTCGGCATCCTCGACCATGGCGTGGGCGATGTGAACCAGTTGGCCGGCGGCATCGGCAAGGCCCTGGTGTGTACCGCCACCGGCATGATCGTGGCGATCCCGGCGCTGATGTTCCACCGTTATTTCCGGGCGCGCGTCGATGGCTATGTGATCGAGATGGAACATGAAGCTGGCGCGCTGCTGGATACGCTCGATGGCCGCCCGGCGGTGATGGCCGCGGCCAAGCCGGCCCCGCAGGCCGCGGCTGTGGCCAAGGCCTGACTGCGCATGCGCATCCGTAACGACCGGGCCCAGGACGAACCGCATATCGATCTGGTGCCGCTGATCGACGTGATCCTGGTGCTGATCATCTTCTTCGTGATCACTACCACCTTCGACGCGCGCTCCACCCTGCAGGTGCAGCTGCCCACCGCCAGCGACCAGCGCAACGCCGAGCCGCCGCGCTCGCTCAGCGTGCTGGTCAATGCCGACGGCCGCTATTTCATCAATGACCAGGAAGTGCTGCGCACCGACGTGGAGTCGGTGAAGCGGACCATCATCCAGGTCGCCGGAGATGACCGCAGCCAGACCGTGCTGCTGCGCGCCGACGCGCGCACTCCTTACCAGGCCGTGGTGACGGTGCAGGATGCGCTGGGCCAGCTCGGCTTCCGCCGCATCGCCATCGCCACCGCGCCGGAGGCGCAGCAATGAGCGGGCACGCCACTCC
This sequence comes from Stenotrophomonas sp. PS02297, assembly GCF_029959705.1. Classification (NCBI taxonomy): domain Bacteria; kingdom Pseudomonadati; phylum Pseudomonadota; class Gammaproteobacteria; order Lysobacterales; family Lysobacteraceae; genus Stenotrophomonas; species Stenotrophomonas sp. PS02297. The sequence continues at coordinate 111,101 of NZ_JASCOS010000002.1, forward strand.
TTGGCAGACATACCGGCGCCTGCTCGGGTTCGCCAAGCCCTACCGTGGATTGCTGATGGTGGCCGCGCTGGGCATGCTGATCGAAGCGCTGGCCGGTGGCGGCTTCCTCCTGCTGATGAGCCCCATCACCAACAACCTGGTGAATCCGGAGGACATCAATTGGTGGATGCCCATGGCGATCGTGGGCCTGTTCCTGCTGCGAGGAGTGGCGGGCTACCTGACCGACATCGGCATGGGCAAGGCCGCGCGCAGCATCGCCCGCGATCTGCGCGTGCAGGTGCTGGGCAAATACCTGCGCCTGCCCGGCCTGCAGTTCGATGCCGAGCCGGTGCCGTCGATGCTGGTGCGGCTGGGCTCGGACAGCGACCAGGTGGCACAGGCGGCCGTCGACGCGATGAAGGTGGTGTTGCAGCAGTCTCTGCAGGTGCTGGTCTCGCTGGCGACGATGCTGTGGTACAGCTGGCAGGTGACACTGGCCATCTTCGTGCTGGCGCCGCCGCTGGCCTGGGTGATGAACAAGGTCGCCAAGCGCTATCGCCGGATCAGCCATCGCATCCAGGAAAGTGGCGCCGAACTGCTGCAGGCTGCGGACCAGACGCTGTCCAGCCAGCAGGAAGTCAAGATCTACGGTGCGCAGCGCAGCGAACTGGAACGCTACGGCGCGTTGGCCGACACCAACCTGAAGCTGGCGATGAAGGTCGAGGCCACGCGCAGCATTTCCTCGGCGATGGTGCAGCTGATCGGCGCGGTCGGATTGGCGGCGCTGCTGCTGATCGCCGGCCATGAAGCGGCGGCTGGGCGTTTGTCCGTGGGGCATTTCGTCTCGATGATGCTGGCGATGATGACCGTCATCCCCGCGCTCAAGCAGCTCACCAACGTGCAGAACATGACCCAGCGCGGCATCGCCTCGGCGCAGCGCCTGTTCGTGGTGCTCGATGCGCAGGACGAGCCGGACAAGGGCACCCTCGAACTGCGGCGGGCCGAAGGACTGCTGGAGTTCCGCGACGTCACCGCACGCTATCCGGGGCAGGTGCGGCCGGCGATGGAGGGCATCAGCTTCGTCGCGCGCCCGGGCACGGTGACGGCGATCGTCGGCCGTTCGGGCAGCGGCAAGTCCACCCTGATCAAGCTGATCCCGCGCTTCTACGAGCCGGAGTCCGGGCAGATCCTGCTCGACGGCCGTCCCGTGCAGGATTACCGCCTGGCCGACCTGCGCCGGCAGATCGCGCTGGTCGGGCAGCAGGTGGTGCTGTTCGACGGCAGCATCGCCCAGAACATCGCCTACGGCGAACTGCTGGAAAGCAGCGCCGAACAGCTGGAACAAGCCATCGTGGGCGCCAACGCGCGCGAGTTCGTCGAACAATTGCCGCAGGGCATGGATGCGCAGGTCGGCGCCAAGGGCGGCCGGCTGTCCGGTGGCCAGCGCCAGCGCCTGGCGATCGCGCGGGCGATGCTCAAGGATGCGCCGATCCTGATCCTGGACGAAGCCACCGCGGCGCTGGACAACGAGTCCGAGCGCCTTGTGCAGGATGCGCTGCAGAGGCTGATGCCGGACCGCACCACGCTGGTCATCGCGCACCGCCTGTCCACCATCGAACATGCCGACCAGGTGCTGGTGATGGACCAGGGGCGGATCGTCGAGCGCGGCACGCACCAGGAACTGCTGGCGCTGGGCGGCCTGTACGAACATCTCTACCGCATGCAGTTCCGGGAAAGGCAGGTCTGATGGCCGGCAAGGGAACGCAGACGCCGGCATGGTGGTATGACGGCGCCCCGGTGCCGTGGACGGCCCGCCTGCTGGCGCCGTTGTACGGCGCCGTCGCCGGGCTTCGTCGGGGCCTGTACCGCCGTGGTTGGCTGCGCCGCCGCCAGGTGCCGGTGCCGGTGATCGTGGTCGGCAACATCACCGCCGGCGGCACCGGCAAGACGCCGTTGACCATCGAGCTGGTGGAGCGCCTGCGCGCGGCGGGCTGGAAGCCGGGCGTGGCCAGCCGCGGTTATGGTCGCGACGATGCCGGCAGCGCCCGCTGGATCACGCCGGACCTGGCGCCGGGGCTGGGCGGCGACGAGCCGGTGCTTATCGCCTGGAAGACCGGCGTGCCGGTGCGCGTGGACCGGGATCGCGTCGCCGCGGCCAAGGCATTGCATGCGGCCGGCTGCGACGTGGTGGTCTGCGACGACGGGCTGCAGCATTACCGGTTGGCGCGCGACATCGAGATCGAAGTGGTCGATGCGCAGCGGCGTTACGGCAACGGCCGGCTGATGCCGGCCGGCCCGCTGCGCGCGCCGGTGGCGCGGGCCCGCGCCGGGGGTTTGCGGGGGGTCAACCACGGGCCGGCCCGCGCCCCCGCACAGGCG
>NZ_JASCOS010000030.1:0-33329 GCF_029959705.1 Stenotrophomonas sp. PS02297
CCGGGGGCGGGGGGGCCGGTATTTTTTAAAACCCCCCCGGCCCGGGGCCCCCGGGCCCCCCGGGCCTGCGTCATATACTGTTCAGGATGGCATCCAGCGGACCATCGTGGTCCATGGATGACTGCAACCGCCCGGACACGCATTGATCCAAGTCAATGCCCGGTGTGCTCCACACGGGGATGATTCCCCCGTTCAGACTGAGGATCAGGCCGCATGCAAAGCGTGCAGGGGACGTATAACGACAAGGTGGTGCGCCAGTTCGCGGTGATGACCGTGGTCTGGGGCATCGTGGGCATGCTGGTGGGCGTGATCATCGCCGCCCAGCTCTACTGGCCGACGCTGGGCGAGGGCATTCCGTGGCTGGGCTATGGCCGGTTGCGGCCGCTGCACACCAACGCGGTGATCTTCGCCTTCGGCGGCTGCGCGCTGATCGCGACCAGCCTGCACGTGGTGCAGCGCACCTGCCATGTCCGTCTCATATCGGACAAGCTGGCGGCCTTCGTGTTCTGGGGCTGGCAACTGGTGATCGTGGCCGCGGCCATCTCCCTGCCGCTGGGCTGGACCCAGGGCAAGGAGTACGCCGAGCTGGAGTGGCCGATCGACATCCTGATCGCCGTGGTCTGGGTGGCCTACGCGGTGCTGTTCATCGGCACGATCGCAAAACGCCGGGTCAAGCACATCTACGTGGCGAACTGGTTCTATGCCAGCTTCATCCTGGCCATCGCCCTGCTGCACATCGTCAACAACATCTCCATCCCCGCCGGCCTGACCAAGTCCTACCCGGTCTACAGCGGCGCGGTCGATGCGATGGTGCAGTGGTGGTACGGCCACAACGCGGTCGGCTTCTTCCTGACCGCCGGCTTCCTGGGAATGATGTATTACTTCGTGCCCAAGCAGGCCGGCCGCCCGGTGTATTCCTACCGCCTGTCGATCGTGCACTTCTGGGCGCTGATCGCCGTGTACATGTGGGCCGGTCCGCACCACCTGCAGTACACCGCCCTGCCCGACTGGGCGCAGTCGCTGGGCATGGTGTTCTCGCTGATCCTGCTGGCCCCGTCGTGGGGCGGCGCGATCAACGGCGTGCTGACCCTGTCCGGCGTGTGGCACAAGCTGCGCACCGACCCGATCCTCAAGTTCCTGATCGTGGCCGTGTCGTTCTACATGATCGCCACGTTCGAAGGCCCGATGATGTCGATCAAGACGGTCAACTCGCTGTCGCATTACACCGACTGGACCATCGGCCACGTCCATGCCGGCGCGCTGGGCTGGGTGGCGATGATCTCCATCGGCTCGATCTACGCGCTGATGCCCAAGCTGCTGGGCCGCGAGCAGATGTATTCGGTCAAGGCCATCGACACCCACTTCTGGCTGCACACCATCGGCGTGGTGCTGTACATCGCCTCGATGTGGATCGCCGGCGTGATGCAGGGCCTGATGTGGCGCGCGACCAACGACGACGGCACCCTGACCTACACCTTCGTCGAGTCGCTCAAGTTCACCTATCCGTACTACCTGATCCGTCTCGGCGGTGGCCTGGTGGTGCTGGGCGGCATGTGCCTGATGGCCTGGAACGTCTGGCGTACCTGGCGTACCGCCCCCGCGATCGAACCGCAGCCGCTGCTGCCCGTCGACGCCTCCGAAGTGCGTGCCTGAGGAGGAAGGAACCCCATGAGCGATAACAAGAATCCCCACGAGAAAGTCGAGAAGAACGTCGGCCTGATGGCGGTGCTGATCGCGGTGGCCGTGTCGTTCGGCGGCCTGGCCGAGATCGTGCCGCTGATGTTCCAGGCCGAGGCGATCAAGCCGCTGGAGGGCGTGGAGCCCTACCCGGCGCTGGAACTGGCCGGGCGCGACATCTACGTCCGCGAGGGCTGCTACAACTGCCATTCGCAGATGGTGCGCACCCTGCGCTTCGAGACCGAGCGCTACGGCCACTACTCGCTGGCCGGCGAATCGGTCTACGACCGTCCCTTCCAGTGGGGCAGCAAGCGCACCGGCCCGGACCTGGCGCGCGTCGGCGGCCGTTATTCCGACGCCTGGCACCGGGTGCACCTGATCAACCCGCGCGACGTCGTGCCCGAGTCGAACATGCCCAGCTTCCCATGGCTGGAAAAGAACGAACTGGACGGGGCGACGGTCGCCCGGCACATGGCCGCGCTCAGGAAGCTGGGCGATCCCTACACCGACGAGCAGCTCGCCAGTGCGGCCGAGGACGTCAAGGGCAAAACCGAGCTGGATGCGGTCGTCGCCTACCTGCAGGGTCTGGGGCGGCATGCGCCGCGGGGAGGCCAGCAATGATCTCCGGGATCGTGACCGCGCTGCTGCTGATGCTGTTCATCGGCGGCTGGATCTGGGCCTGGAGCCCGAAGCGCAAGCGTGAATTCGAGGATGCGGCACGCCTGCCGCTGGAAGAGGACGACGTGCAATACGGCAACGGGGGAGAGCGCGCATGATGAGCATGGGATGGACGTGGTACGTCATCGCCCTGGTTGCGCTGAACATCCTGGGCTGCGTGTGGCTGCTGTGGTGGACCGCGCGCCGCCGCCCCGGCGACCCGAAGCCGGAGGACACGCTGCATACCTGGGACGGCGACATCACCGAGTACAACAAGCCGCTGCCGCGCTGGTGGATCAACCTGTTCTACCTGACCATCATCTTCGCCATCGGCTATCTGTTCTGGTACGGCGGCCTGGGCAACATCCCCGGCTACAGCGGCTGGACCTCGCAGAAGGAGCATGCCGCGGACAAGGCGGTCGAAGACGCCAAGCTGGAGCAGACCTTCAAGCCCTACGCCGGCCAGCCGATCGACCAGCTGGCCAAGGACCCGAAGGCGCTGGCGCTGGGCCGCTCGATCTTCGGCAATACCTGCGCCACCTGCCACGGCTCTTCGGGCCAGGGCGCCATCGGCTACCCGAACCTGACCGACGACATCTGGCATTGGGGCAGTTCGCCCGATCGCATCCTGGAAACGGTGCTGGACGGCCGCGAAGGCGTCATGCCGGAATGGGGCACGGTGCTGACCGGCATGGGCGGCCCGGAAGCGGTGGACTACACCATCGCCTACGTGCGCACCCTGTCGGCTCCGGAAACCCTGCAGAACAACTACATGGCCGCCCGCGGCAAGAAGCTGTACGACGGCGTCTGCGTGGCCTGCCATGGCGTGGACGGCAAGGGCAACCAGGACATCGGCGCGCCGGACCTGACCGACAACTACTGGCTCTACGGCAACAGCCGCGAAAGCCTGTACAAGACGATCACCGAAGGCCGCCACGGCACCATGCCGGCGCACCGCGAACTGCTCGGCGAGACCCGCGTCCGCCTGGTCGCCGCCTACGTCTGGTCGTTGTCGCATAATCAGGCGGACACCAGGGCCAGCACGAGCGCAAAGTGACCGACTTCAGCGAGCCACGCTTCGACCATCCCCCACGTCCGCTGGCCCAGCGCGTGGGGGCCATCGCCTGGCCCAGCTTTTTCGCCGCCGGCGTGGCGACGATGGTGTTCTTCGCCTTCGTCGACCCGCTGACGCTGCGCGACATGACCTTCCCCGACCTGCAGATCTCGCGCGAGCTCGGCTATACGCTGGGCTTCGCCATGTTCTGGCTGGCCACCGCGTCCTCGAGCCTGTTCACCTGGATCCTGTTGCGGCCCGCCAGCCGCTTCAACCGCGCACTGCCGCCGGACCGTTGAACGGCGGCTGCGACAATCCGTCGCTTCCCTGCTTTCGTTACAGACCGATACTGATCGCCCCCGCGCAGCAACACGCCACGCCTACGTCATGACCGTCACCCGCCCGTTCCCGCATCCTCCCTCGCCGCCCGCGGCGGCCACCCTGGAACGCACGCCATGAGCAAGCGCATTCCGCTGGATGTCGTGGACGACCAGGGCAATTCGTTCTACGTCAGCGAGCGCAAGGTCTATCCCCGCGACGTCTCCGGGCGCTTCAACCGGCTGCGCGTGGCCGCGGTGGTGTGGCTGCTGGGCATGTACTACCTGTTCCCGTGGCTGTCGTGGGACGGCCGCCAGGCGGTGCTGTTCGACCTGCCCGCACGCAAGTTCTACATCTTCGGGCTGGTGTTCTGGCCGCAGGACTTCTTGTTCCTTGCCATGCTGCTGATCATCGCGGCGATGACCCTGTTCTTCTCCACCGCCCTGGCCGGACGCCTGTGGTGCGGCTATGCCTGCCCGCAGACGGTGTGGACCGAGACCTTCCTGTGGATGGAACGCTGGTTCGAGGGCGACCGCTCACGGCGCATGAAGCTCGACGCCGGCCCGTGGAACCGCGAAAAAGTACTGCGCAAGGGCGGCAAACACCTGTTCTGGCTGCTTTTCGCGCTGTGGACCGGCTTCACCTTCGTCGGCTTCTTTACTCCCATCCGCGACCTGGGATCGCGCCTGCTGCCGTTCGACTGGGGCGGCTGGGAAACCTTCTGGGTGCTGTTCTATGCACTGGCGACCTGGGGCTTTGCCGGCATCCTGCGCGAGCAGGTGTGCAAGTACATGTGCCCCTACGCGCGCTTCCAGAGCGCGATGTTCGACCGCAACACCCTGCTGATCGCCTACGACCCGATGCGCGGCGAACCGCGCGGCCCGCGCAAGCGCGGCCTGGGCAGCGTGCTGGAACGCGCGCGCGGCCTGCTGATCCCCTCGGTCGCCTACGACTACGTGTTCCGCGCCGGCCTGCATCCTTCCGCCGCCACCCAGGCCGCGCACGCCAAGGGCACGATCACCTGGGACGGCGAGCTGGCCGAGGTCGCGCCGCTGCCGAAGTTCGCGCCCGAGGAACTGGGCGACTGCATCGACTGCACCATCTGCGTGCAGGTCTGCCCGACCGGCATCGACATCCGCAACGGCCTGCAGTACGAGTGCATCGCCTGCGGCGCCTGCATCGATGCCTGCGATGAAGTGATGGACAAGATGGGCTACCCGCATGGCCTGATCCGCTACTCCACGCAGAACGCCATCGACGGCAAGCCTACCCGCGTGCTGCGCCCGCGCATCTTCGTGTATGGCCTGCTCCTGCTGGGCCTGTGCGGCGCCTGGGCCTGGGGCGTGACCCACCGCAGCGAACTGATCGCCGAGGTGCTGCGCGACCGCAACGCGCTGTACCGCCAGTCCGCCGACGGCAGCATCGCCAACGACTACACGCTCAAGCTGATCAACAAGAGCCAGGAAACGCGCCGTTACCGCATCACCCTGGAACCGGCCGACGCCGGCCTGCGCCTGGGCGGCCAGACCGAAGTCCAGGCCGGTCCGGAGCAGGTGCTGCCGGTGGCGTTGAACGTGGTCGCCGACGGCGAAGTCAGCGGCCGCCGCGCCCTGCGCTTCGTCGTCGAGCGCGAGGATGGCGGCGAGAAGCGCGTCGTCGAAAGCAGTTTCTTTGGTCCGGTGCAATGAACGAAAACCCGAAATCCCCCTGGCGCATCCCCGTGTTCTGGCTGGTGGTCGGCCTGCCGCTGCTGTCCATCGTGGCCGGCGTCGGGCTGGTGATCGTTGCCGTGCGTTCGGGGGGCGCCGACGTCGTGTCCGATCCGGTGCAGCGCGTGTCGCAGATCCAGACCACCGACCTCGGCCCTGACGAAGCGGCGCAGAAGCTGGGCCTGAGCGCCGTGCTGCGCGTGGAGGACGGCGTCATCGAAGTCCTCCCGGCCACCGGCAGGTTCGCCACCCACGCGCCGCTGCAGCTGGTGCTGGAACACCCCACCCGCCAGTCCGACGACCTGCGCCTGGAACTGGCGCCGCAGGGTCCGGGCTGGCGCATCGAAAAAGCCGTGGACGCCGAGCACGACTGGGTCGTGCAGCTGCGCGACGCCGAGGGCCGCTGGCGCCTGCATGGCCGGTTGCCGAAGCAGCAGCACGCCGCCCGTCTCTCCCCCTCGCTGGGCGGGGAACACTGAGCCTGGCCGTGGTCGCCGATCCGGCCCGGTCGCCCGCCGATACCGCGGCCACCGGCACCTGCCATCACTGCGGCGAAGCACTGCCGGCCCAGCCGCACCTGGCGGCGCAGGGCGGCGTCACGCAGGCCTTCTGCTGCCACGGCTGCGCGGCTGCCGCCGAGTGGATCGCCAGCGCCGACCTGGACGGCTATTACCGCCTGCGCAGCGCCAATGCCGCGCGCGTCGGCGAAGACCTGCCCGACCTGGCGGTCTGGGACCGCACCGACGTGCAGGCCGAGCACAGCCGCCAGATAGCGGGCGGCCGCGAGATCACCCTGCTCACCGACGGCATGCGCTGCGCGGCCTGCGCCTGGCTGATCGATCGCGCGCTGGCGCGCGAGCCGGGCGTGATCGACTGCGGCGCCAACGCCGTCACCGGCCGCATCCGCATCGCCTGGGACCCGGCGCGTACCGCGCTGTCGGCGCCGCTGCGGCGGCTGGCGATGCTCGGCTACCGCCCCTACCTGGCCGGCAGCGAGGCCGCCGAGCGGCAGCGCACCCGCGAGCGCCGGCGCTGGCTGCTGCGGCTGGGCATCGCCGGGCTCGGCATGCTGCAGGCGATGATGCTGGCCGAGGCGCTGTACCTGGATTTCAACAGCACCATGCCGGTGCCCACCCGCGATTTCTTCCGCTGGCTGACCTTCCTGCTGTGCACGCCGGTGGTGTTCTATTCCGGCTGGCCGTTCCTGTCCGGGGCGATGCGCGAACTGCGCGAACGCCGCCTGGGCATGGACGTGCTGATCGCCAGCTCCACCCTGCTCGCCTACCTGGCCAGCCTGCTGGAAACCATCCGCGGCGGTCCGCACGTATGGTACGACGCGGCGGTGATGTTCGTGTTCCTGCTGCTGGCCGCGCGCATGCTCGAACAGCGCGCGCGCTCGGTGGCCAGCGCCCAGGTCGACGCGCTGGCGCGTGCGCGCCCGGCCTTCGCCACCCGCGAACTGGCCGATGGCCGCCGCGAGTCCGTGCCGTTGGCGGCGCTGGACGTCGGCGACGTGGCCTGCGTTGCGGCCGGCGAAGCGGTACCCGCCGACGGCGTGCTGCTCGGCGACGGCGACGGCGACGACGAGGCCTGGTTCGAGGAGGCGCTGCTGACCGGCGAATCGGCGCCGGTGCGCAAGCAGCCCGGCGAGCCGGTCTACGCCGGCACCGTCTGCCGCGAACGCCCGGCACGGCTGCGCGTCGCCCTGACCGGCACCGCTACCCGCCTGTCGCAGCTGGCGCGGCTGGTCGAACAGGCGCAGGAGCACCGGCCCGCGCTGGCGCGCCTGGCCGACCGCATCGGCAGCCGTTTCGTGCTGGCGCTGCTGCCGGTGGCGCTGGTCGTATTCGCCGGCTGGTGGCACTACCAGCCCGAACGCGCCCTGGAGGTCACCCTCGCCCTGCTGGTCATCAGCTGCCCCTGCGCGCTGTCGCTGTCGGTGCCGGCGGCGCTGGCCACCGCGCATGGCGCGCTGGCCCGCATCGGCCTGCTGGCGGTGCGCGCGGACGCGATGGACACGCTGGCGCGCGCCACCGACATCGTGTTCGACAAGACCGGCACGCTCAGCGACGGCCGCCCGGTGCTGGCCACCACGCAGGTGCTGGATGCCCGGCTGGATGCGGCCACCGCGCTGGACATCGCTGCCGCGCTGGAACGCGACAGCGGCCATCCGCTGGCCGCCGCCTTCCTCCGCGACGCCACCGGCACGCTTCCCGCCGGCCAGGTCGAAGCCGTGCCCGGACGCGGCGTGCAGGGCGTGGTGGATGGCCGCCAGTGGCGCCTGGGCCGGGCCGACTTCGCCGCCGCGCGCGAGGACGACGGCGCGCTGTGGCTGGGCGACGGCCAGCATGCCACCGCCCGCTTCGTGCTGGAGGAACGCGCCCGCGACGACGCCGCGCAGGCGCTGGCCGCGCTGCGCGCGCAGGGCCTGCGCGTGCACCTGGCCAGTGGCGATGGCCAGGCCGCGGTGCAGCGCATGGCCGCGATGCTCGGGCTGGAAGACGCACACGCGCGGCAGTCGCCGGAAGACAAGCTGGAACTGGTGCGGCGGCTGCAGGCCGAAGGCCGGGTCGTGGCGATGGTCGGCGACGGCCTCAACGACGCGCCGGTGCTGGCCGGCGCCGATGTCTCCATCGCCATGGGCGAAGGCGCCTCGCTGGCGCACCGCGCCGCCGACCTGGTCACCACCGGCGGCGGCCTGCGCCGCATTCCCGCCGCGATCGCGCTGGCGCGTGCCACCCAGCGCATCATCCGCCAGAATCTGGCCTGGGCCACCGGCTACAACCTGCTGGCGCTGCCCCTGGCCGCGGCCGGCTGGGTCACGCCGTGGCTGGCGGCGCTGGGCATGGCGCTGTCCTCGCTGATCGTGACCCTCAACGCCCTGCGCCTGGCGCGGCTCAAGCCACCGATGGAGACAAGCTGATGGCCATCCTGCTGATGCTGATCCCGATCAGCCTGGTCCTGCTCGGGCTGGCCGTGGCCGCCTTCATCTGGGCGGTCAAGCGCGGCCAGTTCGACGACCTGGATACCCCGGCGCTGGACATCCTCGAGGACAACGACCGCCCCGCGCCGCCGCCGCGAGCGGCCGCGGACACCGCGTCCACGGATCCGACCCGCGGCGGTTGAACGTGCTGCCGCTGGACATCCCGGTCCTGACCGCCGCCCTCGTAGCCGGCCTGCTCGGCGGCCTGCACTGCGCGGTGATGTGCGGCGGCATCGCCACCGGCTTCCCGGCGATGGCGCCGGGCCGCGCCCTGAGCGTCGCCTGGCAGGCCAATCTCGGCCGCGTCGGCGGCTACACGCTGGCCGGCGCGCTGGCCGGCGGGCTCGGCGGCGGCATCCTGCGGCTGGCGCGCAGCGATGCATTGGCGCTGGGCGTGCGCGTCGCGGTCGGCGTTGCGCTGGCACTGCTTGCGCTGCGCCTGCTTGGCCGCGGCAGCCGTTTCGATCTGCTGGCGCGTCCGGGCCAGCAACTCTGGCAGTGGCTGCGGCCGCTGCACCGGCACCTGCTGCCGGCGGACCGCGCCTGGCGGCGTCTCGCGCTGGGCGCGCTGTGGGGCTGGATGCCCTGCGGCCTGAGCCTGAGCCTGTTGAGCGTGGCCTGGCTGCAGGCCAATGCGCTGGGAGGCGCCCTGGTGATGGCGGTATTCGGCCTGGCCACGCTGCCGGTGATGCTGCCGCTGACCTGGTCCGGCGCGCGCATGGGCCGCTGGCTGCAACGTCCCGGCCTGCGCGCGGCATTGGCCGGCTTCGTCCTCGCCGCCGGCCTGCTGACCATCGCCGCGCCGTGGTTGATGCAGGTGCCTGCGCTGCATGGCGTGCTTAGCGCGCTGGGCTGCCAGCCGCTGCAATCCCGGTGATCAGTTGCCCGCCGGATCGCCGGCCTTGGCCATGAAGGACGGCAGCCGCCCCCTCAGCGCGACATGGCCGAACAGGCAGACGGCATGGAGAGCGCCGATCATGGACACCAGCAGCCAGTAGTCGAATGGCGTGCGGCCGACGGCAACCGGATGGAGGCGATAAACCATCGCCGCCGCGCCGATCAGCGCCAGCGCGCCACAGAGCGAACGCATCACCATGCGCGAATCGACGATTTCCTGTTCGGTTCTCATGTGCGGTCTCCGGCGTCCCCGCTGCCTGCCGCGAAGATACACCGGTTCCGGCGACCCCGCCGGCAGCGCCGCTCAATGGACGTGGTCGTGGCCCTGGTGGTCGTCTTCGCCCCGCGGCACCTGCCGCGCATGCACCGCGCAGGCGTCGCCGCAATGATCGGCCTCCACCTGCAGGGTCACATGGTCGATGCCGAAGCGCTCGTGCAGCAGCATGGCCAGTCCGCGCCGCAGCGCATCCGGTTCCTGCCCGTCGGCCATCACCACGTGCGCGGTCAACGCCGGCGTGCTCGATCCCAGCGCCCACACATGCAGGTCGTGGATGTCGGCCACGCCCGCCTGGCCGCGCAGCGCCTGTTCCACGTCGGCCAGCGCCATGCCCTTGGGCACGCCCTCAAGCAGCACGTTCAGGGCGTCGCGCAGCAGCACCCAGGTGCGCGGCAATACCCACAGCCCGATCAGCACGGCCAGGATCGGATCGACCAGGGTCCAGCCGGTGAAGCGGATGACCAGCGCGGCGACGATCACCGCCACCGAGCCGAGCATGTCGCTCCACACTTCCAGGTAGGCGCCCTTGACGTTGAGGCTCTCGCCGCTGCCGGCACTGAGTAGGCGCATGGCGATCAGGTTCACCAGCAGGCCGAAGCTGGCCACCCACAGCATGCCGGTCGAGGCGATGGCCTGCGGCTCGCGGAAGCGGGCGGCCGCCTCCCACAGGATGTACAGGCCTACCGCGAACAACAGGCCGCCATTGACCAGCGCGCCCAGCGCTTCCAGCCGCGCGTAGCCGTAGGTGCGGCGCGCATCGGGCGGTCGCCGGCTCAGCCGCACCGCGGTCAGCGCGATCACCAGCGCGAGCGCGTCGGTGGCCATGTGCGCCGCATCCGACAGCAGCGCCAGGCTGTTGGTCATGAACGCGCCGATCACTTCCACCACAAGGTAGGACGAGGTCAGCGCGAGCGCCCACCACAGCGGTTTCTCGTGGCGGATCTCGCCGGGAAGATGGTTGTGGTCGTGGCTCATCGGCTGGCTCCTGCAGGACGGCGCCAGCTTAGTGAGCCTGCTGCGGCGGAGACTATTACATCGCCACCGTCAGCCCGCGGACCGTCCGCTCAACGCGGCCCCAGCACTTCCTGCAGATCCTCGCCCTGCGGCAGGCCCGAGCGCGTCTGCACGGTACCGGCGGCGTCCTTGAAGACGATGCCCGGCGTACCCTGGAAGCCCAATTCCAGCATCGCCAGTTCGTTGTCGCGCAGCCTGGCCTCGGCCTCGGCCGGCACCTTGGCCAGCCCCCTGATGCCGCCGCGGGCGAAGTTGCGCTCGTTCTCCTGCAGCGCCTTCTCCGGCGACGCCGCGCCGAGGATCGCCGCGGCCTTGTTGGCGCTGTCCTCGCGGATCACGCCCACCAGGATCTGCCGGATCTGCACCTTGCCCGACTCCACCCAGGGTCGCGCTGCTTCCCAGAAGCGGTTGCAGTACGGGCAGTTGGGATCGCTGAAGGCATAGACGACGCGCGGCGCATCGGCCTTGCCGTCGGCCACCCAGTGGCTGGCCTCGACCCGCTGCCACATCTTCGCGCCCATCGGCCCGGACACCAGTTCCTTGAGCTTGGCCGCGCCGACATCCTCGCCCTTGGCGTTGACCAGGGTGCCGACGATCGCATGCTGTCCGTCCTTGGACACATATACCGCCAGCGGACGCTGCCCGGCGACGCCGGCATAGCCGGTCAGCCCCACCGGCGTGTCGAAGGTGCCCATGAACTCCACGCCCTGCCCGCGCAGGGTCTTGACCACCTCCGGTTCGGCAGGGGTGGCGGGGTCGCCGGCCTTTTCGGCCGCCGGCGCGACGGCGCCGCCATCGCGGGCACAGGCGGCCGGCGCCAACAGCGTGGCGGTGAGCAGGAACAGGGCGGTACGGGAGCGGATCATCGCGTATCTCTTCAGGGGAATCGGGAAGTCATTGCAGTTCGCGCAGGCGCGCTTCCAGCGTCGCCCGCGACAGTTCGCCCATGTGCGCGCCGCGCAGGCGGCCGTCCGCATCGAAGAACAGCGTGGTCGGCAGCGCGCGCGCGCCGGTCAGGCGCATCAGTTCCGACTCCGGATCCAGCAGGATGTTCCCCGGCGCCAGCGCTTCGGCCCGCAGATAGGCGGCGACATCGGCCAGCTCCTCGCCCTGGTTGGCGAACACGAAGCCGATCCGCGGATGCTCGGCCTGCGCGCGCACCAGCGTGGGCATCTCGCGCCGGCACGGGCCGCACCAGCTCGCCCACAGGTTCACCACCAGCGGCCGGCCCGCATGCGCGGACAACCGCGCCGGAGCGCCCTGCATATCGGTGAGCGCGATGTCGGGCAGCACGATGCTCGAACGCTGCAGCGCGAACAGCGCCATGCCGCCGACGGCCCAGAACGCGGCGCCGGCCGCCAGCCCCAGCAGCACCGGCTTGCGCGGCGCATGGCGCCAGGTCCGCCACAAGGCGTAAGCCGCCGCCACTGCCAGCCCGGCCCAGACCGCATAGCCGCCATCGCCCAGGCGGATGATCGACAGCGGATCGGGCAGGTAGTCGCCGGCATGCCGCAGCACATGCGCCACCCGCGCGCCCAGGACCCCCAGCAGGAGGGCATCGATCACCACGGCGCCAGCGCGACTGCGCCCGCCGTCGGCGGCCGTGGCCAGCCCACGCGCGAACAGCCAGGCGATGAAGGCCGCCACCAGGCCCAGCAGCGCCATCAGCGGAAACGGTCCGGCGCTGATCACGGACATTGCCGCGCCTGGCCGGATAACGGCGCGCGATCAGGCCGCGCAGGCCCGGGAAAGGCCCGCGCCGATGGATCCGGGCGCAGGGACGGCATGGCGGAAGCGGAGGCGTTGAACGGCAACTGTAGGTGAATCCACGCGGGAAGCCGCTCAAACAGTAGCGTCAACGGCCGATAATGTCTCTCCGCCCCCGCCGCGCCGCCCACCATCGCCATGCCCCACGCTCATCCTCCGCCCGCCGACCACGACAGCCATGGCCTCGCCGCCGACTGGCGCAGGAGCCTGGCCGACGCCGGTCCCGAAGCCGCGCGGGTACTGGCCGCGCTGGCCGCGACGGACGCCCCGGCGATGGCCGTGCATTTCTACCAGGTGATGATGGACGACACCCGCGCCTCGCGCCTGCTCTCGCACGAGCAGGTGCGCACGCGCCTGCAACCGGCGATGCAGCGCTGGGTGGCCAACCTGCTGCGCGCCACCGCCGGCGATGTCGACGACCTGATCGCCGCCCAGCGCGTGATCGGCGACGTGCACGCCCGCGTCGGCATTCCGGTGGACCTGGTGACGCGCGGCACGCGCGTGCTCAAGCAGCGCCTGTTCCAGTCCATCGCCGCGCAGGCCGGGCATGGCCAGGCCGCGCATGCCGCCGTCGCCAGCCTCACCGCCTCGTTCGACATCGCGCTGGAAGGCATGACCCTGGCCTATTCCAACGCGCGCGAGCGTTCCTCGCGCACCGATGCCGCCTACCGCCTGTTCTCGCTGGTGCAGAACGTCGGCACCGAACGCGAGCGCCAGCGCGCGCTGCTGCTGGACTGGGAAAACACCCTGCTCTATGCCCTGGCCAGCCAATGCGACCCCGTCGGCTTCCAGTCGCTGGCCGGCTCCGAGTTCGGGCTGTGGTTCACCCACAAGGGCATCCCCAGCTTCGGCGAAAGCACCGAAACCAGGCGGATCTGCGACCTGGTGGCGGACGTCGACCTCGCCCTGCAGCAGATCCTGCGCGAGGAAGCCGATCCGCGCGCGCGCGCCGCGCAGCTGCAGGACATCCGCGCGCGGGTCAGCCAGATCCGCAACCTGCTCGGCATGCTGTTCGAACGCATCGGCGAACTCGACGCCGGCTGCGACGCGCTGACCAACCTGCTCAACCGGCGTTTCCTGCCCACCGTGCTGCGCCGCGAAATCGACCTGGCCGCGAAGTCGCAGGGCAGCTTCGCGGTGCTGCTGCTGGACCTGGACCATTTCAAGGCGATCAACGACGAACACGGCCACGAGGCGGGCGACCGCGCGTTGCAGCACGTGGCCGGCGTCCTCGGCCAGTTCACCCGCGGCAGCGACTATGTGTTCCGCTACGGCGGCGAGGAATTCGTCGTGGTGCTGGTGGCGGTGGACGAAGCGCAGGCGCTGGTGATCGCCGACAGCCTGTGCCGGCGTGTGTCCGAATCGCCGGTGACGCTGGCCAACGGCGCGAAACTGGACATCACCACCAGCATCGGCGTGGCCCTGCACGACGGGCACCCGGACTACGAGCGGGTGATGGCCCGCGCCGATGCGGCGATGTACCAGGCCAAGAAACGCGGCCGCAACCGCGTGGTGCTGGCCGATGGATCGCTGCCGGAGGCGCCCGGCAGGATCGCGCTGCAACGCGGCTGATCCGGGGCAACGGTTCCGGGCCCGCTCATTCCGGAACCTGTGTTTCTCACTTCCCCGCGCGCAGCGCCCGTGCCGCTTCCAGGTACTTGGCGGCCTTCGGATTGTCGGCGTTCCAGCGCGGCGCCTGCGGGTCGTCGGCGATGGTCAGGATCGCCAGCGCCACGGTGCGGTCGATCGCGGCCATGTTGGCGTAATCGATCTTGTCCCACGTGTCGGCGGGGCCGTGGTAGTCGGGGAAGGCGTAAGCGACGCTGACCGTATGCGCGGGCACGCCGAGATCGGCCAGCGCCTGGTTGTCGCTGGCCGCGAAATTGCGGTCGCTGTTCACCGGGTGCCGGGTGATGCGCGTGCCGGTCAGCTCGCCCGCCCTGCGCAGCACCTCGCCCACGTCGGAATAGTCGGCACCGGTGATCGCCGCGGCCAGCACCTGCGGCCCCTCGCTGTCGTCGGTACGGCCGATCTGCTCGAGATTGATGTTGGCCACGGTGTCGGCCACCGGCACCAGCGGATGCGCGCCGTAATAGCGCGAACCGACCAGCCCGTGTTCCTCGCCGAACACCGTCATGAACACGATGCTGCGCTTCGGGCGCTGCTTCTGCGCGGCGAACGCGCGGGCAAGTTCGATCACCGAGACCGTACCGCTGCCGTCGTCGTTGGCGCCGTTGTAGATCGCATCGTCGCCCTTGCCCTCGCGGATGCCGATGTGGTCGTAGTGCGCCGTCACCAGCACGTAGGTTCCGCTCAGCGCCGGATCGGAACCGCGCAGCAGCCCGCCACGTTGCGCACCAGCAGCGGCGCCGGCGCGTCGGCGAATTTCGCGCGCTCGCGCTCGGGCGCGATTTTCCGCCAGTCCGCGGCCTGGAAGTAGCCGTCGTCGCCCAGCGGCTCCAACCCGGCGGCACGGAACTGGGAAGCGATGTACTCAGCCGCGATGTCCAGCCCGCGCGACGGCGTACCGCGGCCCTCCAGCGCGTCCGACGCCAGGAAGGAGAGGTGCCCGCGCATCGCATCGGCGGAGATGCTGGCCAGCAGCTGTGCCTGTGCGGGCGGCAGGCGCGGTTCGTCGGCCTGCGCGCCAGCGGCCGCGAACAGGGTTGCCGCGAAGGCGGCGCACAGGAATCGGGAGACCGGCATGGACTGTTCTCGCAGAGGGATCAGCGTGGAGTCTAGTGCGTGCCCGCCTTGAAGATCAGTGCCGGCGACCGGGCGCAGCCCGTCCCCAGGGAAACCTGCCGTTGATCCGGGCCACGATGGGCCGTGTTTTCCCCATCCGCGGCGAGGCCGCGCCGGGGCGACGACCGGTCCCTGCCCGCACAGGACCGATGACACATGCCCGCGGCAGCCCGCAGGCATAGCATCGTGCGGGCTTTCCGTTGACCGAAGAAACCCGATGCCGCTTCCCCATCATCTCCGCCGCGCGTTCCTGCTGGCGCTCGCGCTGCTGGCCGCCGCTCCCGTCCTCGCCGCCGGGCCGCCCGCGCCCGCAGCGCACGTCGATGCCGACGGCCCCTATGTGTTCCGCGAGGACGGGCACCTGCGTGCCCGCTGGATCTGCGACGACGCAGTGCAGGAGCAGGCCTGGGACGCCGCGCAGGCGACGGTGCCGGCGCGCTGCGGCCATCCGCACCCGGTGACGGTCGCACCGCCCGCAGCGGTGGCCACCGCGGTGCTGCCGCAGGCACCGCGCATCGTCGCCGTCTCCGACATCCATGGCCAGTATGCCCTGCTGGCAAGGCTGCTGCGCGCCAATGGCGTCATCGACGACGCGGACAACTGGGCGCTGGGCCGCGACACCCTGGTGATCGCCGGCGACGTGTTCGACCGCGGCCCGCAGGTCACCGAGGCGTTCTGGCTGCTGTACGGCCTGCAGCAGCAGGCGGCCGCGGCCGGCGGCGCGGTGCATTTCGTGCTCGGCAACCACGAGACCATGGTGCTGTACGACGACCTGCGCTACGTCAATCCCAAGTACCTGCGCAGCGCGCAGCTGCTCGGCCGCAGCTACCCGCAGCTGTACGGCGCCGACTCGGTGATCGGGCAGTGGCTGCGCACCCGGCCGGTGCTGCTGCGCATCGGCGACACCCTGTTCCTGCACGGCGGCATCTCGCCCGAGGCGCTGCCGCTGGCGCTGGAACCGGCCGCCACCAATGCCGCCTACCAGGCCTCGCTGGGCCGGCCCAAGGCCGAGGTCAAGGCCGATCCGGCCACCGCGCCGCTGTACGACGGCAAGACCAGCCCGATCTGGTACCGCGGCTATTTCGACGGCCGCCTGGATAGCGCCGGCGTACAGGCCGTGCTCGACCGGCTGGGCCTGAAGCGCATCGTCGTCGGCCATACCTCGATGGCGCACGTGAGCAGCTTCCATGGCGGGCGCATCATCGCCATCGACAGCAGCATCAAGAAGGGCGAGAACGGCGAACTGCTGTTCATCGAGGATGGCCAACTCAGCCGCGGCCTGCTCGACGGCACGCGCGTGCCGCTGGCCGAGGGCATGCTGGAAGCGGACGACTGACCGGCTAGAATCCCACGGCCCGCGTGGGCGGCCTTGCCTGCGCACCGTCACTTTCCAGGTTTCCGCATGACCACCAGCCCCCAGCCCGTCACCGCCGGCCTCACCCGCGCGGCCATCTTCCTCGTCGTCACGCTCAAGCCCGATGCGCAGGCCAGCGCCTGCGCCCGCGCGGTGTGCGGCGACGTCGCCACGCTGGTGCGTTCGATCGGCTCGCGCGTGCTCGACGGGAAACTCTGCTGCGTGGTGGGCATCGGCTCGGAAGCATGGGACCGCCTGTACGGCGCGCCGCGCCCGCGGGAACTGCACCCGTTCATCGAGATCACCGGCAAGCACCATGCCGTCGCCACGCCCGGCGACCTGTTGTTCCACATCCGCGCCGAACGCATGGACCTGTGCTTCGAACTGGCCACGCAGCTGATGACGCGGCTGGGCGACGCCGTGGCCAGCGCCGACCAGGTGGACGGCTTCGGTTATTTCGACAGCCGCGACCTGATCGGCTTCGTCGATGGCACCGAGAACCCGGCCGATGACGAAGCCCGCGAGGCCGCCCTCGTCGGCGCCGACGACCCCGGCTTCGCCGGCGGCAGCTACGTCATCACCCAGAAATACCTGCACGACCTGCAGGGCTGGAACGCGGTGCCGGTGGCCGAGCAGGAGCGCATCGTCGGCCGCGGCAAGCTGGACAACATCGAGCTGGACGACGAGGCCAAGCCCAGCTACGCGCACAACGCCCTGACCAACATCGTCGAGGATGGCAAAGAGCTGAAGATCCTGCGCAGCAACATGTCCTTCGGCGACGCCGCCAAGGGCGAGTACGGCACCTTCTTCATCGGCTACGCCTGCACGCCCACGCGCACCGAGAAGATGCTGCGCAACATGTTCGTCGGCAATCCGCCGGGCAACCACGACCGCCTGCTGGATTTCAGCCGCGCGGTCAGCGGCAACCTGTTCTTCGCGCCGCCGGCCGGTTTCCTCGAGGACGCCGCGGAGTAAGCCCGCGCGCCCGCACGGCGGCAGCCGGTGCGGCGGCCCGGTTCGTCGCCGGCGGCCCCGCCCCGTATCATGGGCCATCCATGCACCACGCCCGTGCCGCCGCCTCACCGGCTGGCGCCGCGGGCCATCCGCCGGAAGCCAAGCACTTGCAACACGCCGAACCCACCAAGAAGGGCCGCCAGGACAACGGCGCGGTCGAACACACCCCGCTGATGAAGCAGTACTTCGCGGCCAAGTCCGACCATCCGGACCTGCTGCTGTTCTTCCGCATGGGCGATTTCTACGAGCTGTTCTACGACGATGCGCGCAAGGCCGCGCGCCTGCTCGACATCACCCTGACCCAGCGCGGCAGTTCCGGCGGCGCGCCGATCCCGATGGCCGGCGTGCCGGTGCACGCCTACGAGGGCTATCTGGCGCGGCTGGTGGCGCTGGGCGAGTCGGTCGCCATCTGCGAGCAGATCGGCGACCCGTCGCAGGCCAAGGGCCTGGTCGAACGCAAGGTGGTGCGCATCGTCACCCCCGGCACGGTCACCGACGAGGCCCTGCTGGACGAGCGCCGCGACACCCTGTTGATGGCGCTCTCGCGCAGCAAGCAGGGCTACGGCCTGGCCTGGGCCGACCTGGCCGGCGGTCGTTTCCTGGTCAACGAGGTCGAGACCGACGACGCGCTCGAAGCCGAACTGGCGCGGCTGGAACCGGCCGAGCTGCTGGTCCCGGACGAGGAGAACTGGCCGGACTTCCTGCGCCAGCGCAGCGGCGTGCGCCGCCGCGCGCCGTGGCTGTTCGATGCCGACAGCGGCCGCCGCCAACTGCTGGCCTTCTTCAAGCTGCACGACCTTTCCGGCTTCGGCATCGACGACAAGCCGCGCGCCACCGCCGCCGCCGGCGCCCTGCTCGGCTATGTCGAGGAAACCCAGAAGCAGCGCCTGCCGCACCTGACCGCGATCGCGATGGAGAACGCCGGCGAGGCGATCGCGATGAACGCTGCCACCCGCCGCCACCTGGAACTGGACACGCGCGTCGACGGGGACACCCGCAACACCCTGCTGGGCGTGCTCGACAGCACGGTCACGCCGATGGGCGGGCGCCTGCTGCGGCGCTGGCTGCACCGCCCGCTGCGGCTGCGCGAGGTGCTGCAGCAGCGCCACCACGCGGTGGCGACGCTGATCGACCGCGGCGTGGATGCCAACCTGCGCGAATCCTTCCGCGCGCTTGGCGACATCGAACGCATCCTCACCCGCATGGCGCTGCGCTCGGCGCGCCCGCGCGATTTTTCCACCCTGCGCGACGGCCTGGGCATGCTGCCGGCCATCGCCGCGCACCTGCAGGCGCTGGATTCGCCGCGCCTGCAGCAGTTGCGCGCCGAGCTGGGGTCGCACGACGACAGCGCGCGGCTGCTGGCCGGCGCCATCGCCGAACAGCCGCCGCTCAAGCTGTCCGACGGCGGCGTGATCGCCGAGGGCTTCGATGCCGAACTGGACGAACTGCGCCGCCTGTCCACCCATGCCGACCAGTTCCTGATCGACCTGGAAGCGCGCGAACGCGAGAGCAGCGGCATCCCGACCCTGAAGGTCGGCTACAACCGAGTGCATGGCTACTACATCGAGATCAGCAAGGGCCAGGCCGACAAGGCGCCGGTGCACTACACCCGCCGCCAGACCCTGACCAACGCCGAGCGCTACATCACCGAGGAGCTCAAGGGCTTCGAGGACAAGGTACTTTCCGCGCGCGAGCGTTCGCTGTCGCGCGAGAAGCTGCTGTACGAGGGCCTGCTCGACACCGTCGGCCAGCACCTGGAACCGCTCAAGCGCTGCGCCGCCGCGCTGAGCGAACTGGACGTGCTGGCCTGCTTCGCCGAACGCGCGCAGGCGCTGGACTGGTCGCAGCCGGAACTGCGCGATGAGCCCTGCCTGCGCATCGAGCGCGGCCGCCACCCGGTGGTGGAAGCCGTGCGCGAAGCCCCGTTCGAGCCCAACGACCTGGACCTGCACCCGCAGCGGCGCATGCTGGTCATCACCGGCCCGAACATGGGCGGTAAATCGACCTACATGCGGCAGAACGCGCTGATCGTGCTGCTGGCCCACATCGGCAGCTTCGTGCCGGCCAGCCGCGCGGCGATCGGCCCGATCGACCGCATCCTGACCCGCATCGGCGCCGGCGACGACCTGGCCAAGGGCCAGTCGACCTTCATGGTCGAGATGGCCGAGACCAGCTACATCCTGCACCACGCCAGCGCGCATTCGCTGGTGCTGATGGACGAGATCGGCCGCGGCACCTCGACCTACGACGGCCTGGCCCTGGCCGATGCGGTCGCGCGCCACCTGGCCCACGCCAACCGCTGCTACACCCTGTTCGCCACGCACTATTTCGAACTGACCGCACTGGCCGACGAAAGCCACGAAGGCGGCCCCAGCGGCATCGCCAACGTGCACCTGGATGCGGTGGAACATGGCGAGGCGCTGGTGTTCATGCACGCGGTCAAGGACGGCCCGGCCAACCGCAGCTTCGGCCTGCAGGTAGCGGCCCTGGCCGGCCTGCCGCGCGCCACCGTGGCGCAGGCGCGGCGGCGGCTGGCCGAGCTGGAGCAGCGCGGCGGCGAGACCCACGCCGCGCAGATGGCGCCACAGGCGCTGGACGCACCGCAGCAGTTCGGCCTGTTCGCGCCGGTGTCTTCGGCGGCGCTGGATGCGTTGCAGGCGATCGATCCAGATGAGCTGACGCCGAAGCAGGCGCTGGAAGCGTTGTATCGGATGAAGTCGTTGCTGTGAACGGACTCGCTCACTGACTGCACGCCCCCGTAGTTGCGGTTGTTGCTGCTTGTGATTCTGCTGTTGCCCTTGGCTTTTGATTCCCGGGCCCCCCTTCCGCAGCGACGGAGCCGGTGGGAAAAACCCGCTGGCGGAGTGGACCCACCACGCATAGCGGGCTGGGCGCGAAGGCAGGGGCGTGCTTGACCAGCCATTCGGCTGTTGGAAAGGCGTTTCTCTTGGTTACTTCTCTTTGCACGAGCAAAGAGAAGTAATTCGCTCCTGTGCAGCAGGAGTGAAAGCTCTGCTTTCAAGCTTCAGCTTTGGCGGTTGCTTCTTTCCAGAACAGAGCCAAAGCCCATGCTACGGCTGAAGCAGGATCAAGAGCTTTCGCTCCCCTTCGGGGCGCGAGCTACTTTTCTTTGCTCGTGCAAAGAAAAGATAGCCAAAAGAAACACGGGCCGGGCCGCGAGCCGATGCGGCTAAGCCGCATCGGTCCCCTGCGCTCCTCGCGTGCCGAGGGGACGGCGCACAACTCGCTTCGCTCAAACACGTGCGCCTCTACGCCCCTCGTCACGCTGCGGTGCTCGGCTCGCTCTACGGCCAGGGAGGTCAAAAGCCAGAAGCAACTGCACAAGCACAAGCACGGGCAACGGCAACGGCAACGGCAACGGCAACGGCCAATAGCGTGTTGCGCTCAGGCACCCTCCGCCCGTGCCGCCACCAGCGCATCGTCGTGCGCATTCGCACGCAGCGCCGCCGGCCGCTGCAGATGCGTTGCCGCGTAGGCCTCGAACGCCGGTGTCGGCGCCAGCTCACCGATGCGCATGTAGTAGCCAAGCAATGCGGCCAGGTACAGGTCGGCGACGGTGAACCGGTCCCCCACCAGATGCTTCTGGCCCGCCACCGCGCCCTCCAGCGTACGCATCAGGTCGGCCTCGTTGCCGTAGCCCGCCTCCACCGGCGGCGCCAGCGCGCCGTGCCGGCGCGCGGTGATGAAAGACTCCAGCGGACCGGCGGCGAACAGCAGCCAGCGGTAACAGGCGCCACGTTCGGGCGAGCCGGGCGGCGGCAGCAGTTTCTTCTCCGGCACCAGTTCGGCCAGGTGCAGGCAGATGGCCGCGTTCTCGGTCACCACGGCGTCGTCATGGCGCAGCGCCGGCACCTTGCCCATGGGGTTGATGGCCAGGTATCCGGGCGCTTTCATCGTCGTGCCGTAATCGAGGATCACCTCCTCGTACGGCAGCCCGGTCTCCTCCAGCATCCAGCGCGCGACACGGCCGCGGGAGAACGGGTGGGTGTAGAAGGTCAGCGTGGTCATGGCGGGAGCCTGCATGGGAAGGAGCCCGCAGTGTGCGCAGGGGCTGCTGACAGCCTTTGTCAGCAGTCGATGCTTTCGCGCTGCCGCCGCTGTTCGCCCCAGCGCTTGAGCAGCTGGTGGCGCTGTTCGGGATAGCGCTGGCCGGTGTCGTGCAGGGCCACCACCCGGTCGGCGCGGAAATGCCGGAAGTCACCACGCATCTCGCACCAGGCCGCCAGCAGGCGGACCTCGGCCAGGAAGGCCATCGCGAACGGCCAGATCACCCGCTCGCTGGCGCGGTCTTCGGCGTCGCGGTAGTGGATGCGCACCGCATTGCCGGCGCGGATGGCGCGGCGCAGCGCCGGCAGCCACGGTTCCGGCTCGGTCGTGCGCCATTGCGGCGCATACAGCCCGCTGGTCTCCACCTGCAGGCGCAGGTCCTCCGGCAGCACTCCGGTGACCCGGTCCAGCGCGGCGCCGGCGGCGACCGCCAGGTCCGGATCGGCATGCGAGGCCACCCAGCGCACGCCGAGCACGATGGCTTCCAGTTCCTCGGCCGAGAACATCATCGGCGGCAGCAGGAAACCGCCGCGCAGCTGGTAGCCGACGCCCGGGTCGCCGGCGATGTCCGCACCCTGCCCGCGCAGCGCGTCGATGTCGCGGTACAGCGTGCGCAGGCTCACCCCCAGCCGCTCGGCCAGCTGCGCGCCGCGCACCGGCGTGCGGCGCCGCCGCAGCTCGTCCAACAGGTGCAGCAGGCGGGTGGCGCGTTCGGTCATGCGGGGCGTCCAGGGCGGGTCGGTGGCCGCGTGGAGTCTGGCAGATGCGCAGCGCCACGGACATCGGCGCTGCGCTTGCGCCGGGCCGGCATTGGCAACACATTGCCATCCTCGGCACCCGCACCGGAGGTCTCCCATGTCGCTGCTGCTCTATGGCCATCCGTTCTCGTCGTACACGCAGAAGGTACTCATCGCGCTGTACGAGAACGCCACGCCCTTCCAGTTCCGCATGCTCGGCCCGGACACGCCGCAGAACGCGGCCGAATGGCTGCAGCGCTGGCCGCTGCGCAAGTTCCCCTTGCTGGTGGACGACGGGCGCAGCGTGGTGGAGACCAGCATCATCATCGAATACCTGCAGCAGCGGCACGCCGGGCCGGTGCGCCTGCTGCCGGACGATCCGGCCGCCGCGCTGGACGTGCGCTTCCTCGACCGCTTCTTTGACCTGCACGTGATGAGCCCGGTGCAGCACGCGGTCGGCGGCGCGCTGAGCGGCGACGACGGCAAGGCCGCCGACGGCCTGGCCAGTGCGGTGGAACGGCTGGAGCTGGCCTACGGCTGGCTCGAGACGCAACTGGCCGGCAGGCGATGGGCGACGGGCGATGCGTTCACCCTGGCCGACTGCGCCGCCGCGCCGTCGCTGTTCTATGCGGACTGGACCCATCGCATCGACGGGACCTGGCCGGTGCTGCGCGACTATCGCGCGCGCCTGCTCGCCCGCCCCTCGTTCGCGCGTGCCGTGGAGGAAGCCCGGCCGTATCGACCGCTGTTCCCGCTCGGCGCACCCGACCGCGATTGAATACCGGGCGGGCACGACCTGCCCACCCAGCCATAGGCAAGCCCTATGACTCCGAGCGGATCATTCGATTTTCCATTTCACCAACCCGTAGCTATCGTCATCGCACGATATCCCTACACGCCAGCCAGGAGCCCGCCATGAGCAGCAACGACAGCAAACCCACCTGCCCGTACCATGCCGCGCCCACGCCCGCGCAGGGCGCGCAGTCGCAGCGCGATACCAGCACCACCCCTGCACAGAAGCAGGGCGACGCGCCGGTAACGCCGATGACCACCGCCTTCGGTGCGCCGGTGGTGGACAACCAGAACAGCAAGACCGCCGGACCGCGTGGCCCGCTGCTGATGGAAGACGTGTGGCTGCTGGAAAAGCTGGCCAACCTCAACCGCGAGGTCATTCCCGAGCGGCGCATGCACGCCAAGGGCTCCGGCGCGTTCGGCACCTTCACCGTCACCCATGACATCAGCAAGTACACCCGCGCCAAGATCTTCTCGGCAGTGGGCAAGCAGACCGAGATGTTCGCCCGTTTCACCACCGTGGCCGGCGAGCGCGGCGCAGCCGACGCCGAGCGCGACATCCGCGGCTTCGCGCTGAAGTTCTACACCGAGGAAGGCAACTGGGACCTGGTCGGCAACAACACGCCGGTGTTCTTCCTGCGCGACCCGCGCAAGTTCGGCGACCTCAACAAGGCGGTCAAGCGCGACCCGCACACCAACCTGCGCAGCGCGCGCAACAACTGGGATTTCTGGACCCTGCTGCCGGAAGCGCTGATGCAGGTCACCGTGGTGATGAGCGACCGCGGCATTCCGCGCAGCTTCCGCCACATGCACGGCTTCGGCTCGCACACCTACAGCTTCACCAACGATGACGGCGAGCGCTTCTGGGTGAAGTTCCACTTCCACAGCCAACAGGGCATCGAGGCGCTGACCGATGCGCAGGCCGAAGTGCTGGCCGGCAAGGACCGCGAGAGCCATGGCCGCGACCTGTTCCAGGCGATCGAGCGCGGCGATTTCCCGAAGTGGAAGCTGTTCGTGCAGGTCATGCCGGAACTGGAAGCGGAGACCTATCGCGTCCATCCGTTCGACCTGACCAAGGTGTGGCCGAAGAGCGACTACCCGCTGATCGAAGTGGGCGAGTTCGAACTGAACCGCAATCCGGTCAACTGGTACCAGGACGTGGAACAGTCGGCGTTCGCGCCGAGCAACCTGGTGCCGGGCATCGGCCCGTCGCCGGACAAGATGCTGCAGGCGCGGCTGTTCGCCTATTCCGACGCGCAGCGCTACCGCCTGGGCGTCAACCACCACCAGATCCCGGTGAACGCGGCACGCTGCCCGGTGCACAGCAACCACCGCGACGGCGCGATGCGCGTGGACGGCAACTATGGCGGCCTGCCGCACTACGAGCCCAACAGCTACGGCCAGTGGCAGGAGCAGCCGCAGTACCGCGAGCCGGCGCTGAAGATCCGTGGCGATGCCGACTTCTGGAATTTCCGCGAGGACGACAACGACTATTTCAGCCAGCCCGGTGCGCTGTTCCGCAGCTATGACGCCGCGCAGAAGCAGCGCCTGTTCGACAACACCGCGCGGGCGATGGGCGACGCGCCGGACTTCA
The DNA here is from genome assembly GCF_029959705.1 of Stenotrophomonas sp. PS02297. Lineage (NCBI taxonomy): Bacteria > Pseudomonadati > Pseudomonadota > Gammaproteobacteria > Lysobacterales > Lysobacteraceae > Stenotrophomonas > Stenotrophomonas sp. PS02297. Next base: position 24,658 of record NZ_JASCOS010000030.1, read on the forward strand.
TCAAGCAGCGCCACGTGGACAACTGCAGCAAGGCCGATCCGGCCTACGGCGCCGGCGTGGCGGCGGCGTTGAAGAAGCTGGCGGAGATGCCGCCGGCCGATCCGTTCAAACCGGCGCAGCCCGGCTCGGAATTCCCCATGGCCACGCCGGGTGCAGAGGACATCTCGCTCTGAGGCCATGGCGGTGGGGCGGCACCTGCGCCCCACCGCATTCCCGGCAGGTGCCTGCGCCGGCGCACGATTGCCGGGGCGGCATCGGGTATCGGCCGGCAACCCCGCACTCCACCATTCATGCAGCTGCCGGCCCGCATCCGGCATTGCCTTCACGGGACTGCCGCACGGGCGCTGCAGCGCCCGGCACGATCATTCCAGACCCGCGCGGCGCTACCATGCCCGTGTTCAACCACTGCAAGGACCACGCTCCGATGAGCCTCACCGACGATCTCCTTTCCCAGTTGCAGGGCGCGCCGCTGCAGCAGGTCTCCCAGCAGTTGGGCCTCGACAGCCGGCAGGCCTCGGGCGCGATCAGTGCGGCGCTGCCGCTGCTGATGGGCGCTCTGGGCAACAACGCCGCCAAACCGCAGGGGGCCGAAGCCCTGCTTGGCGCGCTGCAGAACAACCACAGCGGCCTGGACATCGGCAACGTGCTCGGCTCGGTGCTGGGCGGCGGCGGCAGTCCGGCCGCCAACGGCGCCGGCATCCTCGGCCACATCTTCGGCGGCAGCCAGGGCCGTGCCGAAGCCGGCCTGGCCCAGGCCACCGGCCTGAGCGGCGAACGTGCCGGGCAACTGCTCAAGATCCTCGCTCCGATCGTGATGGCCTATCTGGCGCAGCGCATGTCCAGCGGCGGCCAGGCCGATGCCAGCGGCCTGAGCCAGATGCTCGGCCGGGAAAAGCAGCATGTGGTGCAGCAGGGCGGCATCGGCGGCGGCCTGCTCGGCAGCCTGCTGGACCAGGACGGCGACGGCCAGTTCGGCGTGTCCGACCTGATCAAGCTCGGCAGCGGCCTGCTGGGCAGCGGCAAGCGCTGAACCCGGGCCCGTGGCAGCCGCGGAGAAACCATCGCCGCGTGCCCTGTAGCGCCGGACAACGCCCGGCGGGCTTGGCCGGTAATGCCCCAGCGGGGCGTTGCCCCGCTCTACAAGGCGCTGGGGTTCTGTAGCGCCGGGCAGCGCCCGGCGGGCTTGGCCGGCAAGGCCCCAGCGGGGCGGTGCCCCGCTCTACAAGGTGGCTGGGTTCTGTAGCGCCGGGCAACGCCCCCGGCGGGCTTGGCCGGTAAGGCCCCAGCGGGGCGCTGCCCCGCTCTACAGGGCGTCGATGTCGCCCAGCGCGCGGATCAACCGGCGCGCGCGCTTGTCTGGCTTGTGCTCCGGCGGCAGGTAGCCGTCGCGGGCGGCGGCGCGCTGCAGGCGCTGTTCCTCGCGCGCCTTGCGCGAGGCCTCGCTCTCTTCGTACAGCGCCTGCGCCACCGGCGCCGGTCCGCGCGTGTCGCTGAGACCGCGCACGCCGATCTCGAACATCTCCTCGCCGCGCTGCACCCGCAGCGCATCGCCGACGCGGACCGCGCGCGAGGATTTCGGACGCTGCCCGCCGATCTCGACCTTGCCGGTCTCCACCGCCTGCCTGGCCAGGCTGCGGGTCTTGAAGAAGCGCGCGGCCCACAGCCAGACATCGAGGCGGATGGCGGGCGCCGGGGTACTTCCGTCAGTCATTCTTTTTCTTGAAATCCACTTCCATCGCATCCTTGCGCGACTGGCCGACGGTCCAGTTCAGGCTGTCGTCGGGGTTGCAGCGCCTGCTGCGCATCGAGGGCACGGCGTTCTTGTCCCGGGCGTCGGCACGCTCGTTGCCGACCAGACAGTCGGCGCGGTCGGACGGGCGCACGCTGGCGTCCATCAGGCGTTCGGAGTTGGCGCAGGCCGACAAGGCCAACACCGCCATCGCGCCACACAGCTGTTTCAGCATTCGCTTTCCTCCGCTGGCCATAAGCAGCCGCCATCGTAGCGGTACCCGCGGGCATCGTCACACCGGCGATGCTAGTGTCCGCATTCAGCCACCGACCTGCGCCCATGACCGCCGCCCACCCCACCCGCTCGCTGACCGAAGGCCCGATCGGGCGCAACCTGCTGCTGTTCGCCCTGCCGATCCTGGCCGGCAACATCGCCCAGTCGCTGAACGGCTCGGTCAACGCGATCTGGGTCGGCAAGTTCCTCGGCGAGGCGGCGCTGACCGCCACGGCCAACGCCAACAACATCATGTTTTTCCTGATCGGTTCGGTGTTCGGCATCGGCATGGCCGCCACCATCCTGATCGGCCAGGCGATGGGCGCGCGCGACGTGGCCCAGGCGCGGCGGGTGATGGGCACCAGCGCCACTTTCTTCATCGGCATCTCGGTGCTGATCGCCATCGCCGGCTGGTTCATGGCGCATCCGCTGCTGGCGGCGATGGGCACGCCGGCCGTCTCGCTGCCGCTGGCCGAGGCCTATCTGCGCATCATCTTCCTGGCCACCCCGACGCTGTACGCCTTCGCCTTCCTCAGCGCGGCCCTGCGCGGCGCCGGCGACTCGCGTACGCCGTTCCGCTTCCTGCTGGTATCGGTGGCGCTGGACATCGTGCTCAACCCGCTGCTGATCTTCGGCATCGGTCCGTTCCCGCAGCTGGGCATCGCCGGCGCGGCGTGGGCCACGCTGCTGGCGCAGTCGCTGTCGCTGCTCGGCCTGCTGGCCTACATGCGCCACCGCGGCCACGTGCTGTGGCTGGGCCGCAAGGACATGGCGCTGTTCCGCATCGACCTGGGCATCCTCCGCGCGCTGGTGGTCAAGGGCGTGCCGATGGGCCTGCAGATGGTGCTGATCTCGCTGTCGATGATCATGCTGATGACCATGGTCAACGACTACGGCACCGATACCGCCGCGGCCTACGGCGCCTCGCTGCAGCTGTGGACCTACGTGCAGATGCCGGCGATGGCGATCGGCGCGGCGTGTTCGTCGATGGCCGCGCAGAACGTGGGCGCACGCCGCTGGGACCGCGTGCGCGGCACCGCGCGCAAGGGCGTGCTGTTCAACTTCCTGCTCACCGGCGTGCTGATCCTGCCGCTGATCCTGCTGGACCGGCACTCGCTGGCGCTGTTCCTGCCCGACGGCAGCCAGGCGCTGGCGGTGGCGCGGCACCTGAACCACATCGCGGTGTGGTCGTTCCTGTTCTTCGGCGTGAGCTTCGTGATCTCCGGCGTGGTGCGCTCCACCGGCGCGGTGATCGCGCCGCTGCTGATCCTGGCCGCCTCGCTGTGGGGCGTGCGCGTGCCCTTCGCCGAGCTGCTGCAGCCCTACTGGGGCGCCGACGCCATCTGGTGGAGCTTCCCGGTCAGCTCGCTGGTGTCGATGCTGCTGTCGCTGGCGTACTACCGCTGGGGCGGCTGGCGCCAGGCGAAGATGATGGCCGCGCCGTCGCATGCCGAGGAACTGGCCACGCCGGCGGAAGTACCGGCCTGCCCGCCTTCGCCGGTGGCCGACGCGGACGCCGAGGCCTGAAAGGCCGGCACCACCTGCTGCAGGATGGCTCCAGCCGCGACCGGGCCCTCGTCGGGAAAGCCGGGGCGCGACTGAAGCCGCTCCTGGGATCGTGGGACGTGCCTCAGTGAGCGCCGTCGAACGCAAAGATCGGCTTGCGCTGCTGCCACAGGCCGCCGGTGAAATCCGGGAAGTCCAGGGTCTGGAAACCATTGGCGATGGACTGTTCGGACAACGGCGTGATCGCGCTCCAGGTGATGGCGTCGAAAATGTCGATCGGCATCGGCGCATTGGCTTTCAGCGCCTCGACGAAGGCATGGATCACGAACCAGTCCATGCCGCCATGGCCGGCACCGGCGGCGGTGTCGGCATGCTGCTTCCACAGCGGGTGTTCGTACTGGTCCTGGTAGGCTTTGAAATCCTCCCATTCATGCGGCGGGCTGCGGCCCTCGATGTGGATGCCGTGGTTGAGGTCCATCCACAGCCCCTTGGTGCCCTGTACGCGGAAGCCCAGCGAATACGGGCGCGGCAGCGAGGTGTCGTGCTGCAGCAGGATGGTTTCGCCGTTCTCGCAGGCCAGCGTGGTGGTGACGATGTCGCCGAGCTTGAACTGCGCCCGGGTGCTCGGGTGCGTGGTGCCGCCGCTCTTGGCCACGGTGTACTCGTGCAGGCCGCGCGCCTTGCTGGCGAAGGCATTGATGCGGGTGAAGCGGTTGCCGCGGTTGATGCCGGTGTACATCGCGCATGGGCCGATGCCGTGGCTCGGGTAGAGCTCGCCGTTGCGCCTGACCGAGTGCTCGGTGCGCCAGCGCGCTTCGGACCAGCCCTTGGGCCCGAACTCGACGCCACTGCTGTAGGGATGGTCGGGATTGCCGTCGTTGAACTTCACCCCGCGCAGGTCGTGCTGGTAGCCGGCCTGCAGGTGCACCAGTTCGCCGAACAGGCCCTGCCGCACCATCTGCAGCGCCGCCATCACGTCGCGGCGGTAGCACACGTTTTCCAGCAGCATGTATGGCGTGCCGGTCTGCAGCTGGGTGTTGAGCACGTCCCAGTGGTCCTGCAGGCTGATGCCGGCCACCACTTCGCAGCCGACCGCGACCTTGGCCTGCATCGCGGCGATCGCCATCGGCGCGTGCCATTCCCACGGCGTGGCGATGACCACGCCATCGAGCCCGCGCTGTTCGAGCAGGCGCTTCCAGGCATTGACGTCGCCGTCGCCGCCATAGGTCCTGGGTGCCGGCTTGCCGGCCTTGGCCACCATGCCGGTGGCGCGCCCGAGCATGATCGGTTCGATGTCGCACAGCGCCACCACCTCCACGTCGTCGCGGCGCAGCAGTTCCTTGAGCAGTACCTGGCCGCGCATTCCGGTGCCGATCATGCCCAGCCGCATCTTGCGCGCGCGTGCCCAGGCCGGCGTTTCCGGCAGCAGGCTGGTGGCTGCGAGGGCGGCGCCGGCCAGGATGAATTCCCTACGTTTCATTGCATGTCCTCTTTACTCGATCGCGACGATGATGGCCCGCACGGCGCCCCTCCCCTTCATGCCACGCATGAAGGGGAGAGCGCAATGGCCGGGCATCCTCAGAACTTGTACGTAGCCGTCACGCTGTAGATGCGGCCGAAGTTGTTGGTGTAGCCGGGGAAGTTCATCCAGTCGTTCGGGTCGTAGAACGGCAGGCGGTTGAACAGGTTCTTCACCGTCACGCCCACGCTCAGCTTCTCGATCGGCCGCCAGTTCACGCTCAGGTTGGCCGTCCACCACGAAGGCGCGCCCTCGCACTGGCTAGGCGAGGCCTCGACATAGCTGCCGGTGCAGGTTTGCGCGTTGTTGTCCTCGCCATCGACCCGGTCATACGCCCACTTGGTGCCGCCGACGTAGTTGATGTAGAAGCCGGTGTCCCAGTTGCCGTAGGTCCAGTTGGTGTTGAACGTGGCGCGCAGGCGCGGGTTGTCGTAGTAGCCGACGACGTTGCCGTAGTACCAGCCGTCGGCGTCGTCGGAGTTGTACATGTTGCGGTTGGCGATGGTCGCGGCCACGCCGATGTTGAGCCTGCCCCACCCGCCCAGGTCGAAGCGGCCGCGGGCGTCCACGTCCAGGCCGTCGACCAGGGTGCGGCCGCGGTTCTTGTACTGGCCGATGACGCTGGCCACGTTGCCGGTGCTGTAGCCCGGCAGGGTCGCCGGGCACGCCACGCCGCTGGCCGGATCGGCGCACATGCGGGCCAGCGCGGCCAGGTTGGCCAGATCGGTCTCGGTGATCGGGAAGCGGGTCATCGCACTGATTTCTTCCGACTTGCTGTAGTCCGGCGCGACGATCTCGTTGCGGCGGTACACGAACCAGTAATCGGCCGACACCGACAGCCAGTCGGTCGGCTCGAGCACGAAGCCCAGCGTCGCGATCTTGGCCTTCTCCGGCTTCAGGTCCGGGTTGGGCTGGGTCATGCGCGCCACGTTGCGGCTGCAGTCGCTGTTCCACAGGCTGTTGCCCAGGTCCTTGTCGACCGTGCGGCTGGACTGGCGCAGGAGACCGGCGATCGCGTTGGTTTCGGCGCAGCGGGTTTCGTCGCGGTAGCCGCCGATCTGCGCGTATACGCCACCGCTGCCGGACTCGGCCAGGCTGGGCGCACGGAAGCCTTCCGAATAGGTGCCGCGCAGCAGCAGCTGCGGCAGCGCCTGGTACTTCAGGCCGATCTTCGGCGCGAGGTTGGCGCTGAAGCCCGGGTACTTGTCCAGGCGCAGCGCGGCATCCAGTTCCAGCTTGTCGGTGATCGGCGCCACCGCTTCGGAGAACAGCGCATAGGTGTTGCGCTTGCCGTCGAACCACGAGCCGCCCTGCTGGGTGATCAGGCCGTTAGCGGCGTCCGGGTTGCCCGGGGTGTAGAAGGTCTCGCGGGTGGCGTTGAAACCGAACGCCGCGCGCACTTCGCCTGCCGGCAGCTTGAACAGCGGGCCTTCGACCTTGCCGTCCAGGGTATGCAAGCGCGTCCACGACTGGATGTCGAAGGTCGGGAATGCTTCGCGGATCAGCGCGGCGTTGGCTTCGCTGATCTCGCCGAACCTGTACGCCGGATGGTCGGAGATGATGACGCGGCCGGTGCCCGGATCGACGGTGTACGGGCCGAAGGCCTTCTCGAAGCCCTTCAGGTTGACGTTGGTGGTCTGGTAGGTGACCGAATGCGAGCCGGCGGTGGCGAAGGCGGTTTCCCAGCTCCAGTCGCTGTCGCCGAGGCTGCCGCGCAGGCCGGTCACCGCACGGTAGCTGCGGTCGGTGTTGCGCTGGCCGAAGTGGTTGCCGCCCACGTCCTGCAACAGGTAGCTCAGGCCGACCACGCCGCCCATCAGCGCCTTCATTTCCGGGCTGGCGTGGTTGTATTCGTTGTTCGGGCCGAGGAACGGGTACAGGAACTGGTTGACCGTGTTGCCGGTATTGCGCGAGAACCAGCTCTGCGGATTGCCGGTGGTGGTGCCGTAGGCGCGCGGCGTGCCGCCGTTGGCGCGCAGGTCGATGTCGGTATAGGTCACCTCGGCGAACGCCTCGGTGGCGTCGTTCACCTGGAAGTGGCCGTTGACGTAGGCGGTCACGCGCCGCGAATCGGCGCCGCCGTTGATCTGCCGGTTCATCCACGTCTGCCAGATGCAGCGCGTGCCGCTGCTTACCTGCAGCACGTTCTTGCAGCCTGGTGCGGCCTCGTCCACGCGCGCCTTGGTCACCGGGTCGAAGGCGAAGTAGTAGCCCGGGTTGAACACGCCCGGCGCGCTGCCGGTGTCCAGGCGCAGGTTCTTGATGTAGTCCGGATTGTTGACGTAGAACTGCGCCGGGTTCTTGTCGTACCACTCGCTGTCCGGGATGCCGTTGCGCTCGTACAGGTTGACGCTGGCATAGACGTTGTAGCGGTCGGTGGCCATGTCGCCGAAGCCGCCGGTGATGCTGGCCTGCTTCTCGCCGAAGGAATCGAAGCGCGGCGCGGTGTCCCAGGTGCCGCTGACTTCCAGGCCCTGGTAGCTGCTCTTGGTGATGACGTTGATGACCCCGGCCACCGCATCGGTGCCGTACACGGCCGAGGCGCCGTCGGTCAGCACCTCCATGCGCTCGATGGCGGCGGCGGGAATGGCGTCGATGTTGACGAACTGGGTCTGGAAGCCCGACGGCGCGCCGTAATACGACAGGCGGCGGCCGTTGAGCAGCACCAGCGTGCCCTGCGGGCCGAGGCCGCGCAGGTTGGCCTGCGAAGCGCCATCGGAACCGGTGAACAGCGATTTGGAATCCACCTGTGCCGGGCGCGCGGCCGGCAGGTTGTCCAGCACCTGCAGCAGCGTGCGGGCGCCCATGTTCTGGATGTCCTGCCTGCTGATGACCTGCACCGGCGAGGCGGTCTCCACGTCGGTGCGGCGGATGTTGGAACCGGTGACCTCGACGCGGGCCAGTTCGGTGGTCTTGTCCTTGTCTTTGTCCTTGCCGGCATCCTGCGCGAGGGCAGGCGCGGCGATGGCGATCAATGCGCTGGCAACGGCCAGCGACAGTGGTGTGAACAGGCAGCGGTTGGGATTGCGGCGGGCTGGCAACATCGGACTCTCTCCTGACGATGAGGCACGGAACAACGGATGGCGGGCAATGCGATCCCGTTCCACGGCCGCGGGGCCGTGGTCGGCGTATTGGGGGAGCTGCGGTTACCTGGAGGTCATGGGGCGACGAAGTCGGCGGAATCGCCCTCCTCGCCGATCAGCACGGCATTGGCCCAGTTGCCACAGACCTGGGCGGGCTGGCTGCCCTGCGCACCCAGCGTGCGCAGGCTCAGTCGGGAAAGGCCGCGGATGTCCAGCTCCGGCTTGACCACGCCGGGCGCCTTCACCAGGCCGCTGTCGTAGAGCAGGCGGTCCTCGCCCCAGACCTGGAACTGCATGCCGCCGGCGGCGCGGCAGGCGTCGTCGATGCCGAGGTCGGCGCGCAGCAGATGCCAGCGGCCCTTGAGCGCGATATCGATGCGGCTGTGCGCACCGACGCCCAGGCCGCGGCGGAACTGCAGGCCGTTCATGCGCATGCCGGCCTCGCCCCGGAACGACTGGTCGGCGTGCGCCTGACCGGCCAGCGCGGCCGGCAGCGGCAGCTGGGAGAGGTATTGCTGCCGTGCCGGCCGCTCCGGGAGCTGTTGTTCGAGGATGTGGAAGG